>JAFGNI010000758.1 GCA_016927095.1 Anaerolineae bacterium
GACGCCGGTGGTGTCACCAGGTCTGTCCAGTTGAGCGCCTCGCTACCGGACAGGATCCATAGGTCCAGGGGGAAGGGCCGGCAATGCGGCCCGTTGAAGGTGAGGACGTTGCCGCGCACCTCGGTCTCCGCACTGACCCGATCCTGATAGATCCGGTAGGTACCGGTGCCGCCTGTGACCGTGATGGCGACGGTCCCCCGCCAAAGGCCCTGAGCAGGGAAGAGCTCCCACGACAGGAGCGCAGGCGAGGCCACAGCCAGGGGCATGGGCGTCGGTTCCTCGATGACGATTTCCTCGGTAGGCACAAGGTCGGGCGCGTCGATGTCCTCCACGATGATCTCAAAGTCGACGAGCCCGCTCTCGCCCCTGCCCAAGGGCTCATCGCCGACGCGCAGCTCCCACGCGACCTCGTAGGTACCCAGCTCCTCAGGCGCCGTCATCGGGATCACGAACTGCACCGGCTCGCCCGGAGGCAGGGCCGTCGCGGGGAAGCTGGTGGGCCCGGAGAGCGGCGTGGTCGCGACCAAGTCGAAGGTTGTCGTCGCGGGCCAGGCGCACGAGCCGCTGTTGCGCAGGCTCACATAGGCGATGAGCGACGCGCCTGGGGCGGTGGTGGCGCCGGGTTTGATCTGGACGCCGTCGACGCGCACGCGCTGCGTACAGGCGGCGGGCGTCGCCACCGCCGGCGGCGCGGCAGCCGGTTCCGGGGTTGCCGTGGGTTGTGGCGATGGGGTCGGCATCTCGGTGGCCCCGGCCTCTGTTGCCGGGGGCGGTGTGGTCGTTGGCGGCTCAGGCGCAGCAACCGTGGCCTGGGGTGCGGCGACCGAGCTGGCCCGCAGCAGGTTTCGAATCATGGGCGGCACGTCCCCTTGGACGCCGTACCAAAGCCCCCCACCCACGGCGAGCATGACAACCAACAGGAACGCAGCCCGAGCGACCGCGCGCGCAAACCCCCAGCGACGCCGGCGTCCCGGGCCTTCGGGCGCGCGCGCGGCTTCAGGCAAGGGCGTGGTCGACGGTGAACCGGCGAGCCCCTGCACGGGACTGTCAATCAGGTCATCTGCGACACGGTCTGCTACGAAGGCTGCCCCTTCGTCTGCAAGGGCCCCCTCGTCTGCGAGGGCCCCCTCGTCTGCGAGGGCCCCCTCGTCTGCGAGGGCACCCCCTTCGTCTGCGAGGGCCCCCTCGTCTGCGAGGGCCTCTTCTATGGATTCAAGACGCCGCTCGAAGACCTGGCCGGCCTCGGCGGCGATCTTCTCGGTGGCGACGGGCGGTGCACTCGGGATCAGGCTGCACACCTTGTCCGACTCGACGGCCTGAAGGTGCGCCTGGCGCAGCGCCCGGGCCATGGCCCCGGCGGTCGCGTAACGGTCTTCGGGCGCCTTCTCCAGCCCGCGCATGATCACCGCTTCCAGCTCTGAAGGCAGGGACGGGATGTAAGCCGAGGGACGCAGCGGGGCCTTGTTGATATGCTGCATCACCATGCCCATCGGCGTCTCTGCGGTGAAGGGCAGCGCCCCCGTGGCAGCCTGGTAGAGGACGACACTGAGGGAATAGATGTCGGATGCCGCGGTCCCGGCCTTGCCGAGACCGATCTCGGGCGCCATATAGGCCGGTGTGCCCACCATCGCGCCGCTGGCGGTGAGGCCCGAGAGGGTGAGCATCTTGGCGATGCCGAAGTCGGTGAGGACGGGCTGCTGCGCGTCGACGAACATAATGTTCGCCGGCTTGATATCGCGGTGGACCATGCTCCGCAGGTGGGCGTAGTCGAGGGCGTCGGCGATGGCCGCACCTATGCGCGCCGTCTCCGCCGGTGAGCAGTATCCATCCTCCAGCAGATCCTTGAGCGTCGGCCCGTCGATATACTCCATGACCATGTAGTAGACGGCCAGCTCCTCGTTGTAGTCGAAGTCATAGACCTGGACGATGTTGGGGTGGCGCATGGTGGCAACGATGCGGGCCTCGCGCTGGAACCGCACGACGAAACCCTCTTCGTCGGCAAGAAAGGGGTGGAGCACCTTGATGGCCACCATGCGGTCCAGTTGGGATTGCTGGCCCTTGTAGACCTCGGACATGCCGCCGTGGCCAATGTGCTCGAGCACCTCGTACTTGCCGAGGGTCTTGCCGATCAGATACTGGATGCTGCTCACAGGTGTCCTTGCTGGAACGTCGAGGTGTCGCGCTGTCGGGACGACCGCCATACAGACCGTTGCATCATTAAGGCCATTATACCTTCTAGCATTGCCGCAACAAGCCTCAAGCCATCTGGTATAATGCGGGCACTATGGCTCTACTGGTCGTATCGCATTTGGCGAAGTACTTCGGCGCTGACGACATCTTCACCGATCTCTCCCTGGAACTCCACGAGGGCGAGCGTGTGGCGCTCGTCGGCGTCAATGGCTGCGGCAAGAGCACGCTGTTGGATATCATCGCCGGCGAGCTGGAGGTCGATGGGGGGAACGTCGCCTGGTCCCGCGACACCCGCTGGGGCTATCTCCCCCAGCAGCCGGATTTCGAGGGCGCCGGCACGCTCTGGGAGGCGATGGAGGCTGTCTTTGCGGAGCTGCAAGCGCGGCAGGAGCGACTGCGCCACCTGGAATCCCAGATGGCTGCGCCGGATGAAGACGAACGGGCCCAGGCGATTGAGCGCTACGGGCGCGAGCTGGAGGCTTTTGAGCGCGCCGGTGGCTTTACCTACGAGGCACGCATCGGCCAGGTGTTGGGCGGCCTGGGCTTCGATGAGGATGAGTTCCACCAGCCCGTCACCCACCTGAGCGGCGGCGAGAAGACGCGGGCCCGGTTGGCGCGGCTCCTGTTGGAGGAGCCCGAGGTGCTGCTGCTGGATGAGCCGACCAACCATCTGGATCTCGAGGGGATTGAGTGGTTGGAGGACCAGCTCAAGGTCTGGAAGGGCGGCATGATCGTGGTCGCTCACGACCGGGCTTTCTTGGATACGATCTCAAGCCGGGTGCTGGAGATGTCGCACGGCACGCTGGAGAGCTACACCGGCAACTACAGCGCCTACACGATGCAGCGGGAGCAGCGGCGCTCCTACCAGCAGGCCGAGTACGAAGCCCAGCAGCGCCATATTGCGGAGACGGAGTCCTACATCAAGCGCTACATGGCCGGGCAGCGCTCGGCGCAGGCAAAGGGACGCCTCAAGCGCCTGGAGCGTCTCGAGCGCGTCGACCGGCCCGTTGAGGACCACCAGATCAGCGTCAATCTCCAGACGACGTTGCGAAGCGGTGACCTGGTCCTGGGTCTCTACGATCTAGCCGTGGGCTATGAGCCCAGCCGGCCCCTGGTCACCGTCGACGAAGCGGAGGTGCGGCGGGGCCAACGGGTCGCGCTGGTGGGGCCGAACGGGTCCGGCAAGACGACACTGCTCCGCACCGTGCTCCGCCGGCTGCGGCCCCTGGAGGGCCGCGTGCGCATCGGCTCGGCGGTGCGCATGGGCTACTTCGCGCAGGTGCAGGACCAGCTGGTCCCCGGTCGCTCGGTGCTGGAGACCCTGCTGGACGCAGGGATGGGCTCGGTAGCCGAGACCCGCAATTTCCTGGCCCGCTATGGCTTCCGCGGCGACGACGTCTTCAAGGATGTGGGCGTGCTCTCCGGCGGGGAGCAAGCGCGGGTCTCCATCGCCATCCTCTCGCTCTCCAAAGCCAATTTCCTGCTTCTGGATGAGCCGACCAACCATCTGGACATCCGCTCTCAAGAGGTGCTCCAGGGGGTTCTGCAGAGCTTTGCCGGGACGATCCTGATGGTCAGCCACGACCGTTACCTGATCCGGGAGGTCGCTACCAAGGTCTGGGCCATCGCCGAAGGCCGCCTCAACGTCTTTAACGAGGGCTATGAGGCCTATCAGGCCTGGCACACGATGTGGCGCGAGGCGCCCCGCAAGGCCCAGCAGGAGGAGAACGAGGCCCGCTTGCGCCGCGAGGCCGAACGGCGGGCGCAGCGGGAGCGCGAGCGGGCGTTGGCCCGCCAAGAGGCGCGCATCTCCGAGCTCGAGGCCCAGATCCACCAATTCGAGATCCGGATGACGGAGTTGGCCGGCGCGCTGGATGCCGCCGGGCGCCAGCAGGACGTCTCCCGCGTCTCCAAACTGGGTGCGGAGTATCGCCAGATCGAGAAGAAGCTCGATCAACTCCTGGAGGAGTGGGCCGCCGTCGCCGACAGGCGCGTCGCCTAGCCCGTGCGCAGCCCCGCGCGAGAACCGGAACCGTGACGGAACCCTCCGGCGCAGCAGCCCCCTACAAGATCGGCCTCACCGGGAACATCGCGACCGGCAAGTCCACCGTGGGCAAGATGTTGCGGGCCCTTGGTGCGGCGGTGATCGACGCGGACAAGGTGGCCCACCGGGTGATGGCGCCGGGCGGGCGCGCCTATGCCGCGGTGGTCGATGCATTCGGCCCCGAGATCGTCGCCGGTGGGGGGGAGATTGATCGCCAGGCGCTGGGCCAGATCGTCTTCTCCGATCCCGACGCGCTGCGACAACTGGAGTCGCTGGTCCACCCGGCGGTCATCGCCGAAGTCGACCAGTGGATGGCTTCCAGCGAAGCCCCGGTCGTGGTTGTCGAGGCGATCAAGTTGCTGGAGAGCGGGATGGCTGAAACCTACGGCGCGATCTGGGTGACAACCTGTTCGGAGACGACGCAGCTCGAGCGTCTGATGGCCTCGCGGGGCATGAGCCGGGATGAGGCGCTGGTGCGCATCCACGCGCAGCCGCCCCAGGCCGAGAAGCTCGCGCATGCTGACGTTGTGATTGATACAGAAGGGACCTTCGCGGCGACGCGTCGCCAGGTTGCCGGAGCCTGGCGCCGGATCGACCCGGGCCCGGCTGCCTCGCGCTAATGGGACGCACGTACCTTCGAACCGCTGAAGTCGCCAAAGCGGTGGGCGTCCACCCCAACACGGTGCGGATGTACGAGGCGTGGGGTCTGCTGCCGCCGGTTCCCCGCACACCGAGCGGCTATCGCAAGTTTACCCCGGCGCACGTGGAGCAGATGCGCCTGGCGCGCTTGGTTTTCCAGGGGCCTTGGCCGGGGAGAGCCATCCGGCAGTCGGCGGTGGCCCTGGTCAAGCAGGCTGCGTCGGGCGATCTAGGCGGCGCCCTGGAGAGCGCCTATCGCCACCAGGCCATCGTGCAGGCTGAACGCGCGCGGGCCGAAGTCGCCGTCCAGTTGCTCCAGCGCTGGGCGCAGGGCACGGCTGCCGATGCGACGCGTAGCCCGCTCCATATCGGGGCGGTGGCAGCGCTGCTTGGCGTTTCCCGGGACATGCTGCGGGGTTGGGAGCGCGACCACTTGATTCGGGTGCCTCGCGACCCACACAACGGCTATCGTCTCTATAGCGCTAGGGAGATCGGCCGCCTGCGCGTCATCCGGATGCTGCGCCAGGCCGGCTACAGCACGATGGCCATTCTGCGGATGCTGCTCCAGCTGGATGAGGGTGCTGCGCCGGAGGCGTTGCGCGGGGTCCTCGATACGCCGCGCCCCGATGAGGATGTCTACCAGGCGGCAGACCAGTGGCTGACCACGCTGATGGATTGGGAGAGCCGGTCGGTGGCGCTTGTGACGCTCCTGGAGAGGATGATTGGGATGACATGAGGGACATTTAGGCGCGCTGACACGGCTTTCCAGTTGAGTTGTAACCGAGATCGGTATATGCTGGATCATGCACCTCTTGGGAGGACCGTGGTCTTGCCAGAAGACCATGGTAACGCACCAAGATCCGAATATAGTAGTAGGCGAGCCCACAAGAAGCGTGTTGTGGGCTTGCTTTCAGGATTGGCGATTCACTCAAGGAGACATCACTATGGCAGCAGACAAAACAGCAGGAAAACCACTGAAGTTGGGGCTGATTGGGACGGGTGGCATCGCGCAAGTGCACATGCGCGCGCTCGCCAAGACGGACGATATCGAGGTCGTCGCCGTCTGCGACATCGTTGAGGAGAAGGCGCAACGGACAGCGGACACCTTCGGCGTGCCCAACGTCTTTGTGGACTACCATGATCTCCTCGAGATGGACGAGATCGAGGCCGTCAACATCTGCACTTGGAACCAGGCGCACCGTGCCCCCGCGGTCGACGCACTCCACGCCGGAAAGCACGTCATCTGCGAGAAGCCGATGGCTGCCACCCTCAAGGACGCCACGGCGATGACCAAGGCCGTGCACGAGACGGGGCTGGTTTTCATGGTGGGCGTCCAGCCGCGCTTCGGGTTCCGGCGGCAGACGGCCAAAGCCATCGTCGACTCCGGCGCCCTGGGCGACATCTACTATGCTGAGGCCGTCGCATGCCGGCGGGCCGGCATCCCCGGCGGCAGCTTCGTCAAGGCGGACAAGGGCGGCATCGGCACCATCGCCGACATCGGCGTCTACGCCCTGGATGAAGTCCTGCACCTGATGGGACACCCCAAGCCGGTCGCCGTCTCGGGTATCGCCAACAATCTGCTGGGCCGGACGCACAAACCGCCCCACGGGTTCTGGAACTGGAATCCCGACGAACTGGAGGTCGAGGACTTTGCCGTGGGCTCGGTGCGCTTCGAGAACGGCGCGCTGATGACCTTCAAGACCTCTTGGATTATGCACATGGACTCGCTAGGTTCCAATCTCGTGCTGGGTACGAAGGCCGGTTTGAAGATGGACCCGCTCACGATCTTCACGCAGGAATACGACCGGCTGATCGATATGACGCCTAAGCCGGGCAAGGAAGACGGCGATCTCTTCCTGGCGAAAAACATGGCCTTCGCGGAAGCGATCTGGAACGGCACGCCCTCTCCGGTGCCGGCGGATGAGATGTTGATCACCAACGTCATCATCCAGGGCCTGATCGATTCAGCCGCGGCGGGCCGCGAGGTCGAGGTGTCCGTTCCCGAGGTATGACGCGATTTATCGCGAGGGAAGCCGACTTACATCACCGATACGCCTGTATCTCGGGGAAAACCATTCGTAGTCTTTCGCTATACTGGAGCTGAAAAGGAGTGGTTGACGATGGATGAGAAACTGCGCGTTGGCATTGTCGGGGTTGGTATGTACGCGATGGCGGCACACGTGCCGGTGCTCAGGATGACGGGCAGAGCAGACATCGTGGCTGTCTGCAGGCGCGATGAGAAGAAGCTGGCAATGGCTCAGGAACAAGCCGGCGCCGACGAGGCCTACACAGACTGGCGTGAGATGCTCGACGATGCGGAGATGGACGCTGTGGTGATCTGCACGCCGCACAATTTGCACGCTGAACAGACGATCGCTGCGCTGGACCGGGGGCTCCATGTGCTGGTTGAGAAGCCGATGGCGCTGACGGCGGAGGAGGGATGGGCCATGGTCGACGCGGCTCGACGGGCTGAGCGTCTGTTGATGCCCGCCTACGGCTATCGGCTGATGCCGCAGCAACGCGCGATCAAGCAAGCGCTAGCATCAGAGCGTATCGGCTCAGTGCGTCAGGTCAGCCTGACGCTCGCCTCTTACTTTAACTGGACCTTTGTCACGAAAACGTGGCCTGTGGGCATCCAAGCTTTTGCGGAGAAAGCCTCGGGGCTGTCCAGCGAGTTTTTCGACGATTGGCAGATCAGTGACGAGTATTGGCGGCGCGACTCCACTCGGAATGGTGGCGGCCTCTTTGCCGATAGCGGTGCGCACTTGGTGGATCAAGCGCTGTGGCTTGGAGGGGCTCCGGCTACGGATGTAGTGGCGTTCATGGATGCTACGGCGCCCGAGATTGAACGCTTTGTGTCGGTACAGGCACATCTTGAGAATGATGTGTTCTTGACGATGACAAGCGCGGATGTCAATGAAAGAGTCGGCAACTTCATGTCCGGTACGTTCGTCGGTGATGACGGCGTGCTAGCAGTGGATGACACGGGAGTCTGGGTTCGGACGGCTGCTGGACGCGAGGAGATCAAGCCCGAGGGCGCGATGCTCTATCCGGCGATCCCATTCGTCACCAGCATTCTGGATGGCACGCCGTGTCCGATCCCGGCTGAAGCGGGGGCTCACGCGGCTGCCTTCAGTGAAGCGGTCTATCGTTCGGCGGCTGAGAAGCGCATCGTTTCGCTCTCGGCGCCGTCTTGATCGGGTTGTACTGCCGCTGACGGTGTTACCTTGGGGAGCTATGGGCAACGACTGAAGTCGTTACTACGAACGGATGATGTCGTAACGAGTGTGGAATGGCTATCGCGACGTCGCCCATGGCTAGCACTGTCTGCGTGCGCAGATCACATAGGTTGTTCGTAGATATCGAGAGACGACAAGGAGACTGACGATGCTACGAGTTGCAATGCTGAGTTTCGCGCACGTCCACGCAAACGGATATGCCCGGCAGGTCACGGAGCACCCTGAGGCCGAGATC
>JAFGNI010000183.1 GCA_016927095.1 Anaerolineae bacterium
ACTGGCTGAGGTTCTCGAGACCTATGCCAAGGGTGCGATCACAGGCGTCCACATCCTCCCCTTCTTCCCCTATTCCTCGGACGATGGTTTCTCCGTGATTGACTACGCTGAGGTGAACCCCGATCTAGGTGACTGGTCAGATATCGCCCGGTTGGGCCGGTCTTTTCGGTTGATGTTCGATGCGGTCATCAACCATATCTCCCGGCAGAGTGCGTGGTTTCAGGCCTTTGTAGCGGGAGATACGGCCTTCGCCAACGCCTTCATCGTGGTGGAGCCGGGCACGGACCTGTCAGAGGTTGTTAGGCCCCGCGCGCTGCCGCTGTTGACTGCCGTGCAGACCCCGTCGGGAGAGAAGCACGTCTGGACCACGTTCAGCACCGATCAGATTGACCTCAACTTTGCTGATCCTGATGTGCTGCTGCGCATCGTCGAGCTTCTGCTGCTCTACGTCTCGCAAGGCGCGGAGATTATCCGGCTCGATGCGATTGCCTATCTCTGGAAGACCATTGGCACGACATGCATTCATCTGGCGGAAACGCACCGGGTCGTCAAGCTTTTCCGGGCCGTGCTCGATGCTGTCGCGCCAGGGGTGATGCTGATCACGGAGACCAATGTCCCTCATGAGGAGAACATCTTCTATTTCGGAGACGGGACCGATGAGGCACAGATGGTCTACCAGTTTCCGTTGCCACCCTTGGTGCTGCACACCTTGGGCACCGGCGATGCCTCTGCCTTGACTGCGTGGGCGTCTGGCCTTTCGCTGCCATCAAACCAGACCACGTTCTACAACTTCCTCGCTTCTCACGATGGGGTGGGTGTGCGACCGGTTGAGGGAATACTCACGCCGTCGCAGGTGCAGGCGATGGTCGATCAGACACTGGCACACGGTGGGCACGTGTCCTACAAGACGAATGCGGATGGATCGGAGAGCGTGTACGAGCTCAATATCTCGTATTTCGACGCACTGAACGATCCTCGGGGTGGCGCGCCAGTGTCGCTACAAGTGGCTCGCTTCATGGCCTCCCAGTCGATCATGCTGACGCTGCAGGGGGTGCCGGCGATCTACGCGCACAGTTACTTCGGATCGCGGAACTATCCGGAAGGCGTTGCCGCCACAGGACGCTACCGCTCGATCAACCGCGAGAAGCTGCGCCGGTCAGTGCTTGAGGCCGCGCTGGAAGATCCAGATTCGCTCAGATCACGGGTCTATGGCACTTATAGGCACTACCTAGAGGTGCGGCAGGCGTGCGCGGCTTTCCATCCCAATGGGCCGCAGCAGATCCTGGACTTCGGCTCAGCGTTCTTTGCTATCGTACGGACCGCGCCTGACAACAGCGAGCGTGTCCTATGCGTGCACAACATCACCGGTGCTGCGCGCCGCGTGGTCGTTGGGCCCGACGTAGCGCGCAGCTCACAGGGGGTGTGGCTGGATCTACTCACCGGGCGTCGCTTTCCTCTGAACGACGGCAGATTGGTGCTGGTGTTGGCACCTTACCAGGTTCTGTGGCTGAAGCCAGCTCCGCAGCCATCAAGTTAATTGAGCAGCACTACGCGAAAAGGAGGTTGCATATGGCCACAAGCCCGAACATCATCTTCATCATGGCGGACGACATGGGATACGGGGATGTGGGAGCCTTCAACCCCGACTCGAGAATCCTGACACCCAATATGGATCGTCTGGCCGCGGAGGGTATGGTTTTCACCGACGCCCACTCAGCGTCGTCGGTGTGTACGCCCAGCCGCTATGGTGTCCTCACGGGACGTTACTGCTGGCGGACGCGTCTGAAGAGCGGGGTCAACGGCGGCTACTCGCTGCCCTTGATCGATCCCTCCCGCCTGACGGTGGCGTCATTGCTTAAAAGACATGGCTATGCTACAGCTGCGGTGGGTAAATGGCATGTGGGGCTAGAGTGGCAGGCCGAGGATGGTAGCGACTTCGATCGCGAGAGCTGGGAAGACACGGGTGCTGTAGACTACAGCAAGCCGATCATCGGGGGGCCGTTGTCCCTGGGGTTCGACACCTTCTTCGGTATCGCCGGTTCATTGGATATGCCACCTTACTGCTTCATTGAGGACGATCATGTCGTGGGTATTCCCAGCGTTGAGAAGTCGCCGTACAACCCGCAACAGCGCCGTGGGCCGATGACCCCAGGCTGGCGAGATGAGGACTGCGATCCGACGTTCCTACGCAAAGCTGTGAGTTTCATCGAACGCAGCGTCGCTGAGGACGCGCAGCGTCCCTTCTTCCTCTACTTGACGCCCGCCGCGCCCCACAGACCCTGCATGCCTCCAGATTTCGCGAAAGGCAAGAGCCAGGCCGGCCCACGGGGAGATGCTGTGTGGCTAGTGGACTGGATGGTTGGGGAGGTGATGAAGACACTGGAACGCCTGGGCCAGGTAGAGAACACCCTGGTCATCGTCACCAGCGACAACGGCGCGCGCCCTTGTGATGTTGATGGACTCATGCACGATCACAAGTCCTGTGGCGATCTGCGGGGCTACAAGGGTGATATCTGGGAAGGCGGACACAGGGAACCGTTCATTGTCCGCTGGCCTGCGGTCGTCGAAGCTGGATCTGTCTGTGACGCCACGGTCTGTCTGGGGGACTTCCTAGCCACCTGTGCTGAGATTGTTGGGGAGACGCTGCCACCGAACGCTGCTGAGGATAGCTTCAGCCTGGTGCCCCTGCTGGCAGAAGGCGAGGCTGTCTTCGAACACGGCGCCGTCGTCCACCACTCCCTCGCCGGCATGTTCTCGGTGAGACAGGGACGCTGGAAGCTGATCATGGGTCTGGGATCAGGGGGCTTCTCTGAGCCGCGCTTTGGTTACTCCGCGATGCCAGACGCACCCAAGGGGCAGCTCTATGACATGGTGGACGACTGGCGGGAGCAGCACAACCTATGGAACGAGCGCCCAGAGATTGTGGCGCGGCTGAAGCAGTTGATCGTTGATTACCGGGAATCGGGCCGGAGTGCGCCGCTTCCAACTTTGTGACGGCGATCTTGTTTGCCGGCCCGGTCATCCGTCAGAAGTGCGGAGCTAGGCCTGGCGACTCACCCACGTTGATCTGACGTGTTTGAGGCGCTCCCCATTCCTGGGGAGCGCCGTTCTCGTGCCATACCAACTTACCCCCAACGTTGGCAACCGATCCCGACTCCAGCCCAACACATACCACACGCCAGGGAGAAACTCACCGTCTAGAATGAAAAGCAGAGGCGTCCCTCAAGGGGCGCATATTGGCGCGTCACGTAGAGAGAGTGGGAGGTGTCCTGTTGGCGGAACCCAAAGGTTCAAATCGAGCGGATCGCAGAAATCCACTGTCTGCGCTTCGGCGATCGGGGTGCAGTCCATGGATCATTCCGTTATGGATCATTCTGGTTCTGAGTCTAGGACCTTGGATCGCCAACCAGCTTGGTTTCGGGGCCGCCCGGCAAGAGATCAGCTACTCCAACTTCCGCGAGCAAGTTGCAGCCGGCAATGTGGAGCGCGTCACTGTGAGTGGTCAGGAGATCACGGGGGAGCTCGAGGAGCCCGATGTTGTGCAGGTCGAGGAGAGGGAGCCGGTCACGTACACGTATTTCAACACGTATCTGCCTTCCTTCGGCGATGAGAAGCTGTTGGCGCTGCTGGAGAAGCAGTCTGTTGAGGTGCAGTCAGAGCCCACGTCGACTTTCTCCTGGCTGAGTCTGCTGATCAATGTGCTGCCCTGGCTTTTTCTGATGCTCGCAGGCTACTTCTTTATCCGTCGCATGCAGTCGCAGGGCAAGAACGTGTTCTCTATGCGTGAGAGCCAGGCAAAGCTGTACGATCGCCGAGAAGAGGGGACGACCTTTGACGACGTCGCCGGGGCCGATGCGGCCAAGGCGGAACTCGCGGAGATCATCGAGTTCCTGAGGAATCCTGACCGGTTCCAGCGATTGGGTGGCGAGATGCCTCGGGGCGTCCTGCTGGTTGGCCCGCCGGGCACGGGGAAGACGCTCCTGGCCCGGGCTGTGGCCGGCGAAGCGGAGGTGCCCTTCTTCAGCGTCACGGGCTCGGACTTCATGGAGATGTTCGTGGGGGTGGGTGCGTCGCGGGTCCGCAACCTTTTTGACGAGGCTAAGGAAGCCGCGCCCAGCATCATTTTCATCGATGAGCTGGACTCGATCGGCCGGCGGCGTGGGGCTGGGGTGGGGGGCGGTCACGATGAGCGAGAGCAGACCCTCAACCAGTTGCTCTCCGAACTAGACGGCTTTGAGGTGAACGAAGGTGTGATCGTGATGGCGGCCACCAACCGGCCAGATATCCTCGACCCAGCACTTCTGCGTCCTGG
Source organism: Anaerolineae bacterium (assembly GCA_016927095.1). The sequence goes on from JAFGNI010000183.1 coordinate 4,313, forward strand.
CCGGTTTGACCGGCGCATCACCGTCGATCGACCTACGAAGAACAGCCGCCTAGAGATCCTCAAGATCCATGCGCGGGGCAAGCCTCTCGCGGATGATGTCGACCTGGAACGGATCGCGCGTGGCACGCCAGGTTTCAGCGGCGCAGACTTGGAGAACCTTCTGAACGAGGCTGCCCTCTTGGCGGCGCGCAGGGATGCCGATGAGATCGAGCGCCAAGACATCGAGGAGGCCCGTGACAAGATCATGATGGGGTTGGAGCGCGAGAACATGGCACTGACGGATACGGAATGTGAGATGCTTGCCTTCCACGAGTCAGGCCATGCTATCACCGCCGTGGTCCTGCCAAACGCCGACCCCGTGCACAAGGTGACGATCGTCCCACGCGGTCAGGCGATGGGCGTGACCCAACAAGTGCCGGAGGGCGATCGCTACATCTACTCCCGCGAGTATCTTTTGGATCGGCTGGCGGTGATGATGGGCGGGCGCGCCGCAGAGAGCTTGGTCTTTGGCACGGCGACCAGTGGCGCTGCAGACGACCTCAAACAGGCCACGCGTCTCGCCCGCAGGATGGTGCTCAACTGGGGTATGAGCAAGCGGTTGCAGCATATGGCACTGGGCGAGCAGCGAGAGCAGGTTTTCCTAGGTGTGGAGATCGCTCAAAGACGCGACTACAGCGAGGCCACCGCAGAGCTGATCGATGAGGAGATTCAGAAGATCCTCAAGGAGGCCTATGAGCGGGCTGTTGGGGTCCTGCAGGAGCATCGCGACGCTCTGGATCAGCTAGCCGCGGCGCTCGTCGATCATGAGGAGTTGCCTGGCGAAAGGGTTGTAGAGTTGGTGCATGGACCGGCAGACGACTCCTAGGCTCTAGGATGATCTGCTGCCAACGAAGCCCCACGACAGGCGCTTACCTATCGTGGGGCTCGTTGTGCTGGAAGCTGAGCTGGTCCAAGGCGTCCAGAACGGGGCGGCACAGGCCTAGATGGCGAACGTCATCGCTGCGACCGCGAGGGGAGGCAGCGTGACCGTAGCGGCACCGTTGCTGATCTCAACCGCATCCAACGGTTGGGGGCACACAACGTCAGGCTGCTCGAAGCTATTGGCCGCCTTGGGGTCAGGACCTGTCAGGAGCTCGCCGCTGCAAAGATCTGCGATCACGCGATCAACTAGGTGAATGTCAACCGTGGCGTCATCCGTGGTGCTGCGATTGGTGAGGAACACCTGAAGTCTGTCATCGCTCAGGATGGCACTGCTGTCGATCGTGGAGACCTCACCGTAAGCCCTGCTTTCGTAGGTAGGGCCGTTGACCAGGGTCTGGAGGGCAATACCCCTGCCACGCGAGGCGAACATCTCGAAGGGGTAGAAGATGGACTGAATCAGCATATTGTTGCCACGGGTGAGAACTGGGGCAATGACGTTGACGATCTGGGCGATGTTGGCGATCTTGACCGCATCGGCGTGGCGAATGAAGCTGTTCAAGAAACCCGCCACGACCAGAGCGTCCTCTAGGTTGTAGACCTCCTGGATCAGGTGGGGCGCCTGCTTGCCTTCGCCATCGGTCTCATGGTTCTTGTACCAGACGTTCCACTCATCGAAGCAGAGGTAGGCGCGTTTCCTGCTGTGGTTCCTCGCCTGGACAAAACGACAGACGGCGTTCATCTCCTCGATCTGTCGATCGATGGAGGCCGTGACCGCAAGGTAGTTGGGCGTGTCATCTTCCCGGTTGCCGACGTAGCGATGGAGGCTGATGTAGTCGGCGTAGTCCCCGACATACTCTAGCACTTGCCGATCCCAGTCCATGTAGGTGGGGAGCCCGATCGTGCAGGAGCCGCAGGCCACGAGTTCGATTCCGCTGTCGACATCCTTCATCATCTTGGCAGCTTGCTGGGCACGGATAGCGTACTGGTCTGCAGGCACGTGACCGAGCTGCCACGGGCCATCCATCTCATTGCCCAGACACCAGAGCTTCACGTTGTGGGGTGTGCGGTGACCGTTGGTCGCACGCATATCAGCGTACTTGCTGCCTTCCGGTGCATTGCAGTACTCGACCCAGTTGCGCGCCTCCTCTGGGGTACCTGTCCCTAGGTTGACGGTGATCATGGGCGTCCAACCCATCTTGCGACAGAGCGCAATGTACTCGTCGGTGCCGAACTGGTTGGACTCCAGGCTTTGCCAAGCCAGCTCCCGAATCATGGGGCGCTGTTCGCGTGGGCCGACGCCGTCCATCCAATGGTAGCCTGAAGCGAAGTTGCCACCTGGATAGCGCATCGCCGTCATCTTGAGGCGCTTGAGAGCGCCGAGAACGTCGAGCCGGAGGCCATCGGCATCTGCGTGAACAGAGTCCGGATCGTAGACGCCCTCATAGACAGCGCGGCCCATGTGTTCCAG
>JAFGNI010000759.1 GCA_016927095.1 Anaerolineae bacterium
CAGCGAAGGCCTCATAGTCGTGCGCCGCCGCCAACCGGACGGCGTAGTGATCGGGATGGTAGGTCTGGACAACGACATCGCCGCCCAGGATGCCGCGCCCCGAACGCCCGGCGACCTGGGCCAACAACTGGAACGTGTGTTCCGCCGCGCGGAAGTCGGGGAGGTTAAGCGCGGTATCCGCAGAAATCACCCCCACCACCGTCACCTTGGGAATGTCCAACCCGCGAGCGACCATCTGGGTGCCGACCAGGATGTCCGCATCGCCCCGGGCGAAGTGGGCCATGATGGTCGTGTGCGCCCCTCGCGAACTGGCGACGTCCCGGTCCCAGCGCAAGAGGCGGGCCCGGGGCCAGCGCTCGGCCACCCGCGTCGCCAGCCCCTCGGTGCCCAGGCCGAAGGCCCGGACCCGGTGCGAACCACACTCAGGACAGGTATGGGTGAGCTTCTGGCGGTAATTGCAGCGATGGCAGACCAGGACGGCGGCCTTGCGGTGCTGCGTCAGCGGGATATCACAGCGAGGACACGTCGCGACCCAGCCGCAGTCCCGGCAGAAGACGTAGGTCGCGGAGCCCCGGCGGTTGAGGAAGAGGATGACCTGCTCCCCGCGCCCCAGCGCGCCGTCGACGGCTTCCTGAAGCCGTTGACTGAAGATCGAGCGGTTCCCGGCCCTCAGCTCCATCCGCATGTCGACCACGTGCACAGGGGGCAAGGGCACGGTGACCGCCTCCGGGGCTTTCCCAGAGCCAGCCTCTGGGGCGGCGCCGGTCGTAGCCTCCGATGTTGCGACGGCAGCAATGTCCCAGTCGGTCAGGGGTCTCGTATCCTCCGGCTCCTGCAGCGGGCGATAGCGGCTCCGGGGCAGGTTGAGCACCCGGCGCCAATCGTCCACGCGCCTGCGATGGCTCATGATCCGCGAGGGCAACGTCAGGAGCCGGTAGCGCCCCGCCTGGGCGCGCGCGTAGGCCTCGAGGGAGGGCGTCGCGCTGCCCATCACGAAAAGGGCCCCCGTCATCTTGGCCAACTGCTCCGCCGTCTCGCGCACGTGGTAGGCCGGCGCCCGGGAGGCCTTGTAGCTGGTGTCCTCCTCCTCGTCCATCACGATCAGGCCGAGGCCGGGGAAAGGGGCGAAGAGCGCCGACCGGGCCCCCACCAGGACGGGGAGGTTGCCACTGCGCACGCGCCGCCAGGTGTCGTAGCGTTCGCCATCGCTCATGCCGCTGTGCCACAGCCCCACCTGCCCCGGGAAGCGAACCGCGAACCGCTGCACGGTCTGCGGTGTCAGGCTGATCTCCGGGACGAGGATGAGCGCCTGCTTCCCCTGCTCAATCACATGGGCGGTCGCCCGCAGGTAGAGCTCGGTCTTGCCGGATCCCGTGACACCGTGGAGCAGAATGGGGGGTCCGGGCGTGCCGGCTTTGGCAGCCGCGAGCGAGGCTGTCAACTCGCGCGCCATCGCATCCCAGGCAGCCTGCTGCCCGGTTGTGAGCTCGGGCGCCGTGTCGGGCGTGAAAACCAGGTTCTCCAGAGGATCGCGCATGACCTCACGCCGGGTGGCAGCGATCAAGCCGCGCTCCTCCAACTTGCCCAGGTGATAGGGCTTCGCCCCGGTCTCAGCTTGAATGACGCTCACCTCGACGAGATCTTCCTCACCCTCCAGGAAGGCCAAGATCTCGCGATAGAGATGCCGGCGTTGGAGCCCCTCGAGCCCCGCCTCCCACCCCGAACGGGGCACGGCTAACCGCGCGACCTTCACCTGTCTGGGCCGGATCGTAGGCAGGCGCAGGAGGCGATCGGCTGCGATGTACCCCTTGCGGGCCAGGTACTGGCGCGCTCGCCGCACGTCGGCCGCGCGCAACGCCGCGCGGGCCTGGTCACTCCGCAAGATCCCCCGCTCGAGGAGGAGCTTCAGCAGGGCTTCCGCCGGCGCAGGCAATCCTGGCGGCACGTGGTCCACGCGTGGGGTCAGGCGGAAATAGGCCTTGGGCCGCATCCCCGGCGGCAGCATCACCTGGACGCAGCGATGCATGGGCGCCAGCGTCTCCCGCGCCATCCATCGCGCCAGCCGGAGCTGGGTCTCACCCAGCACGGGTTCGGGGTCGAGCACGCGGACGATGTCGCGGGTCTCCGGCACCGAGGTGGCCTCGGAGAGCCCCATCACCATACCCGGCAGCACCTGATGGCGCAGGGGCACCACGACGAGGATGCCGGGGCGGAGTTCGCCGGCTAGCTCGTCAGGTACGCTGTAATCCAGGAAGGGCGACCAGCGGAGCTTGATGGGACGGAAGACCAGCACCTGCGCATACATAGGTCGCGCTACCGCCGTTCCTGGTCCAGGGATTCATAGACTTGCGCCAGTTGGCGCCCGGTCCGGGCCCACGAGAAATGGCGCCCGGCCCGCTCACGCAGCGCAACACCCAGCCGGCGCGCCCCGACCGGATCCGCCAGGAGCGAGGCCAATGCCGCAGTAAGCGAGGGGACATCGCCTAGCGGCGAGGCGTAAGTACCGAGGGATCCCAGGTACTCGCGGCTGACCTGCGTGTCATAGGCAACCACCGGCAGCGCGGTGGCCATGTAGTTGAGGATCTTGCCGCTGCCCTCGGTCGCCGAAAGCTTGGGCGCGACCGCCACATCTCCCAAGGCCAGGTACGCCGGCGCCCGCTCATAGGGGATCTTGCCGGTGAAGACCACGTCGGTCGCCGTCAGGCCCAGCGCGGTGGCTTGCCGCCGGTACATATCCATCCCCGGAAAACCCATCACCAAACAGGAGACGGCGACGCCCTGCCGTCGCAACGACGCCACCGCCTGCAACAACTGAGGAATGCCCTGGTAGTCCGCCAGCAGGCCCAGATAGACGACCAGCTGCCGGTCCGGCGGGATGCCCAACGCCGCACGCTGCCCGGCGCGCGCTTCGGGCGTCAAACAGGTAGGACAGAAGAAGTCGAGGTTCACACTGTCGGGCAGGGGATGGACCCCGGCGGTGCGGTTGAACTCCTGGGCGAGCAGCGCCGTGCTGTGTGTGGTGCTGGTCAGGATGGCATCCGGCATCTCGGTGATCCGCTCCTCCAGTCTCCGCCACCAATAGTAGCCCAAAGTATCCTTCTTGATGAACCCGTGGTCCAGCATCTCCCCGGTCATGCTGCCCTGGAAGTCAAAGACAACAGGCGCCCTCACCAACCGCCCCACGATGCTGCCGATGAGCGCGCCCTCGTGGAGATGACCGTGAATGATGTCGGGCCGCCACCGTAGGGCGTCCTGCAGGGCCCGCCACCCCAGCAGGAGGTCAAAGACGATCTTGTGGCGCGAGGACCCGACCTCGTAATCGGGACGCCAGGGCGTCGGTCGCGACCGGGAGATATCCAAGCCGGGCCAGTCGCGTCCCAGGTAGTAGGTCACGATCCTGACCTGTTCCCCGCGGGCCAGAAGGGCCTGGGCCTCCTCCAGGATGCGGACATGGCACCCATAGTCCAGGAAAAAGGAGGTGGGCGCGATCATCAGGATGCGACGTGGGCGACTCATGGCGCTGCAATCCCCTGGTCTGGGAAGGTCCTAGCGCGACAGGAGGGCACTGCGGTTAGTCCTCCGGATCACGGGCGTGTCCCAGCGCCTCCCGACAACGGGCGTCCTGGGACTGCCGGGTCGCCAGAAACCCAGCGCGGCACCGGCTGCAGCCGGTGCCCACGACCGTGAAGCGTTGCGGGCATGAAGCCATCCTATCGTCCTTCCATCGCAGACGGGCCACCGGCCCGTCTCTACAACAACAACGGCACGGACCACGGTTTCCCTGTAGAGACGCCCCGGTGGGGCGTCTGCCCCGACAGCGACCGTCGCGGTCCTTCGCGGCCTGCCGCGGGGCCAGACGGGCCACCGGCCCGTCTCTACAACAACAACGGCGCGCGGGCCACGGTTCCCCCGCGATCGACCGCGGCCTGCCGCGGGGCCAGACGGGCCACCGGCCCGTCTCTACAACAACAACGGCGCCGTTAGGTTTCGTCGGCGCGCTGCAGGGCGGCAAGGGCCCGATCTGGGCCCGCGGGGTCGTGGTGGCGGCGAATCCAGGCCGCGGTCTCCGGCGGGACGCCGGCCTCCAGGGCCAATGCCGCCCCCCACGCGGCATGGTGCCGTCGCACGACAAAGCCGCGCCGCAGCCCATGCGGCAGTTGCTCGCCGGGAGACCAGTCCGACCAGTCCCGGGCCAACGCGGGCGCGAAATGCTCGCCCAGGACGACAAAGACGCGGGCGAAGATCCCCACGGGCGCGCGCACCTTGCCCACATCGTGCAGCAGCGCCGCAGCCAGCAGCGCGGGATCCGTCAAGCCCTCTTGCTCCAGAGCCCGGGCGACCTCAATCCCGTGATGCCGATCGGCGCGCCGCATCGCGGTGAAGAGCGCCAACAGCCTGCCAGGCTCGGACGAACCGATCGCTGCTAGACGCGCCTGGGCGTAGGCGATATCGACGGGTTGGAACCACGCCTTCAGGGCTCGCAGAAATTGCGCGACGCGGTGCCGGACGCGCGCCCAACGCATCAGCCCAGAATCACCTGGAAGAGGAACCTCTGGAGCGGCGCCACCAGCGCGCCCACAATGTCGATGCCCATCTGCGGCAGGAAGAAGAGCACGAAGATCAGGATGTAGGAAGCATAGGGCGCCAAGCTGTCCAGGAAGTCAGCCACGGGCGGCGGGGCAACCCCGGCTAAGACCTTGGACCCATCCAGCGGGGGGATCGGCAGCAAGTTGAACGCTGCCAGACCAACGTTGACGGAAATCGCAACGAACAGGACCTGTGCCAGCCGGGTTGCCTGGTTGGTATCCAGAAAACCCAGCAATCCCAACCGGATGGGGATCGCCAGGACCATGGCCTGCACCACGTTGGAGACCGGGCCGGCGAGTGCCGAGAGCGCCATGCCGGTTCGCGGGTTCCGCACCTTCGTCATACGGTAGGGATTCACGCGCGCTGCCCGCCCCCAGCCGAATCCAGTCAGCAGGATCATCAGCGTGCCGATGGGATCGAGGTGCACGAAGGGGTTGAGGGACAGCCGGCCCTGCAGTTCAGGCGTCTCATCGCCGAGCAGATGGGCTACCCACCCATGCGCCCACTCGTGGATGGGGATGCCCAGGAAAATCACCAACAACCGTCCAATCAGTACATCCGGCCTGAAGGGTGCCAAATCCGTCTCCCATACACTGGTATCGCGTCAATCTAGGTCAATTGTGTCACAGAACCAACGTTTTTCAACACGGGTGACACTATCCCGCGAGAGCAGGATATGACAGGTAAGCTCTTCCCAGAGCCCGCGTCCGCTTGTCCGCTTGCTGAGACAAGGCTGGATGCTATAATCCTCACACTGCTGCAATGCCTGTGCCGCATAGAGATGTCTCTCAAGCGAAAGAGAGGACGCCGATGAAACTCGTGATCCCGATGGCCGGCTTGGGGACTCGGATGCGTCCCCACACGTGGACGCGCCCGAAACCCCTGCTCCCGGTAGCCGGACGGCCGATGCTGGACCACATCCTGGACCGCTTCCAGGATCTCCCGATCGAGGCGTACGTCTTTATCGTGGGATGGCTGGGCGAGCAGGTCGAGGACTACATGCGCCAGAACTACGATATCCCCACGATCTTCGTGCAGCAGGACGAGATGCTGGGCCAGGCGCACGCCCTCTGGCTGGCGCGCGAACACCTCGAAGGGCCTATGTTCATGATGTTTGTCGACACGCTCTTCGACGATGTCGACTTCTCCGGTCTGGACAAGCCGGGATTAGACGGCATGATCTTCACCAAAGTGGTCGACGATCCCCGCCGCTTTGGTGTGGTGGAGACAGACAGCACGGGACGGGCGACGAAACTCATTGAGAAGCCCGAATCCGTCGAGAACAAGACCGTGCTGATGGGACTGTACTATTTCAATGACGGCGCCTGGCTCGCCCGGAGCTGTCAGGCCCTGATGGACCGCAAGATTCAGACAAAGGGCGAGTACTATCTCTCCGATGCCGTGTCGCTGATGATCGAGGATGGCGCCCACTTCCGGACGCGCCCCGTTGGGGTCTGGCAGGATACGGGGAAGCCGGAGACAACCTTCGTGACCCAACGCTATCTTCTGGAGCATGGCCACGACAACAGCCACCTGGCCCCCAGGCCCGGCGTTGTCATCAACCCACCGGTCTTCGTGCATCCCAAAGCCATCGTCGAGCAGTCGGTGATCGGTCCCAACGTCGCCATTGGGAAAGATGCCGTGGTCCGGGACAGCATCCTCCGCGACACCATCGTGGACGAGGGCGCCGAGCTGGACGCGGTGCTGCTCAGCCACGCCATCGTGGGACGTTGGGTGCAGCTCAGCGGGGCGTTCCGCCAGGTCAACATCGGCGACTCCTCCAGCTGGGACATCATCATGGACGAGGAGTAAACTGAACATGCCAACGTCTTCGGGCTCACAGCGCCCGCTCATCTCACAGCGCGCGCTGGACATCAAACCTTCGGGCATCCGCAGGTTCTTCGACATCGCCGCCACGATGACAGACGTCATCAGCCTGGGCATTGGGGAGCCCGACTTCGACACCCCCGAGCCCGTGGTCGCGGCCGGCGTCGCTGCGCTGCAGCGCGGCGAGACGCACTACACCTCGAATTCGGGCCTGGTCGAGCTGCGCCAGGGGCTGAGCGACCATCTGGTCCGGCGCTACGACGTGGCCTACGACCCCGCCATGGAGATCCTGGTCACCGTGGGCGTCTCCGAGGCGCTCTACTTGGCGATGGCGGCGCTGCTGGACCCCGGCGACGAGGTCATCTTCGCCGAGCCCTGTTTCGTGGCCTACGAGTCGACCGCCCAGATGGTCGGGGCTACCCCGGTGATGGTGCCCACCACGCCCGACACCGGCTTCCAGCTCACAGCAGAGGCCATCGAGGCTGCCATAACCCCGAAGACCAAGGCCCTGCTGATCGCATCGCCCAACAACCCCACCGGCGCCGTCATCGACCGCGAGCGGCTGGCGGCGATCGCAGCGCTGGCAGCCGAGCACGATCTCGTGGTGATCTCCGACGAGATCTACGACCGCCTCGTTTACGACACAACGCACGTCTGTTTTTCCAGTCTGCCGGCGATGCGGGAGCGCACGATCGTGCTGCAAGGCTTCTCCAAGGCCTACGCGATGACGGGTTGGCGCGTCGGCTACGCCGCCGGCCCCGAAAACCTGATCGCGGCGATGCGGAAGCTCCACCAGTATCTGATCATGTCGGCGCCCACGGCGTCCCAGTGGGCGGCGGTCAAGGCGCTGGAGGTCGGTGAATCCTTCGTCGAGGCGATGCTTGCGGAGTACGATCGCCGCCGCAGGCTCATCGTCGGCGGGCTCAATGACCTGGGCCTCCTCTGCGTCGAGCCCAAAGGCGCCTTCTATGCCTTCCCCTGCATTGCGTCCACGGGGATGGACGACAACACCTTCGCCGAACTGCTGTTGCAGGAAGAACATGTCGCTGCCGTGCCCGGGCGGGCCTTTGGCCCCTCGGGCGTTGGGTTCTTGCGGATGTCCTACGCAACAGCCTATGAGAAGATCGAGCAGGCTCTGGACCACATCGATCGCTTCGTCCAACGACACCGCACGGTGTAATCACTGCCAGGCGCCGGTCCGCGGGTTGGCAACGCTGTCCGGCGCACACACACATCCTCCGGGGGGAGGGGATCGAGTCGCCAGCCATTGAAGGGAGATCGTGGGCAACATACCCGTCTCCCTAGCGGCCTCATGGGGGGTGCCCCCCCAGGCCCAGCTCCAGGGGAGCCGGGGTCATCGCAAACCCTAGTCCTGAAGGAGCACGCTACCTATGACCCAAGAACTGAACCCCTTCGAGCTGGCGCAGGCCCAGTTCGACCAAGTCGCCGAGCAGATGGGGCTCGACGACGCGGTGCGCAGCATCCTCCGCTGGCCCCTCCGCGAGTTCCGCTTCCAGCTCCCCGTGCGGATGGACGATGGCAGCATCAAGGTCTACTTCGGCTTCCGCGTCCAGCACAACGACGCCCGCGGGCCCGCGAAGGGCGGCATTCGCTTTGCTGCGAACGAGACCCTCGACACGGTCCGCGCCTTGGCCACCTGGATGACGTGGAAGTGTGCCGTCGCCGATATCCCGCTGGGCGGCGGCAAGGGCGGGGTCGTGGTCGATCCCGCCACGCTCTCCACCGGGGAGAAGGAGCGGCTCTGCCGCGAGTGGATCGACGCCGTCTGGAAGAACCTGGGCCCGCGCAACGATGTGCCCGCGCCGGACGTGGGCACCACCGCGCAGATGATGGGCTGGATGATGGACGAGTACTCTAAGCTGCGGGGCGAGTACGTGCCGGGCGTCATCACGGGCAAGCCCATCGGCGGTGGCGGCTCCGAAGGGCGGACCGCCGCCACCGGCTTCGGCGTCGTGGTCACGATCCGAGAGGCGATGAAGCATCTGGGCCTCTCCCCCACGGGCCGGACCGCCGCCATCCAGGGTTTCGGCAATGTGGCGCAATACGCCGCCAGCACCTTCATCGAGATGCTAGGCGGGCGCGTCATCAGCGTCTCCTGCTGGGATCGCGATGATCACTGCGCCTATACCTACACCAGGGAAGACGGCATTGACCCGCACTTCCTACAGAGCATCACGGACCAGTACGGCACCATCGACAAAGAGCAGGCCCAAGCCGCGGCGTATACCGTCGAGGATGCCGATGCCTGGATCAGCAAGGATGTTGACGTGCTGATTCCGGCAGCCATTGAGGGCGCGATCAACGGTGAGACGGTGGGGCAGATCAGCAGCCGGGTCAAGATCCTGGCGGAGGGCGCCAATGGCCCCACGACCCTTGAGGCCGATGAGGTGCTCAAGACCCGTGACCTCTTCGTTATTCCCGACTTCCTCTGCAACGCCGGGGGCGTGACCTGTTCCTACTTCGAGCAGGTCCAGAGCGACATGAACTACTATTGGGAGGAGGCGGAGGTTTTGTCGAAGCTGGATCAGAAGATGACGAGCGCCTTCAAAGCGGTGTTGGCGATGTCCGAGTCGAGCGATCTCTACATGCGCGACGCGGCGTATCAGGTGGCGATTGCCCGTGTGGAGCGGGCGATGCGGCTGCGGGGGTGGCTGTAGGATCCGCACAGGGACTCACCGCAGAGGCCGCAGTGATCGCAAAGGAATAGGGATTTGTGATCTTTTCTCTGCGTGCTCTGCGTGCTTTGCGGTGAGATGCCCTTTCTTCAATTGAGCCAGCGCTCGACGAGCCGGAGGAGCAGCCAGAGGAGGAGCAGGCCGGCGGCGCCGGGCAGCAGACAGATCAGACCGGTGAAGACCGCCTGCCAGCCGTAGACGAGGCCGATGGCGGTGCTGCCGACGACCAGCAGCGCCACGATCACGGCGATGACCAACACACGCTCGCCGCGCCGCCGGTCTCCGCGCAAGTCGGTCGGTTTATTCTGCCATCCCCCCATCGCTGTCTCCTCGCGCCGGAAGAACATCCCCCCAGGTCAGCCTGGGGGGATGTTGTTGGTGGTGACCCAAGGACGATCAGTACCGGAGCAGCGCTCCGATCTGCGCGTCCTCCATGACGTCCTCATTGACGACCTCCACGGTGCCCCCCTTCTCCACGACCTGGGTGACCACCGCTTCGACCGCGTCGGGTATCTCCTGGACCTCGCCGCCACAGAAGACGCACTTGTCCAGGTTCTGCGTCGTCAGATAGCCACAGCCTAGGCAGCGATAGCCCGGTTGGTGGTAGTCGCGATCCACGACCAAGACCTGGATGCGCCCTTCGTGGGCGACGCTCATCGTCCCGTCCAGGCCGATGACGCCATTCTGCCCTTTGGCCGCGG
>JAFGNI010000016.1 GCA_016927095.1 Anaerolineae bacterium
ACCAAGCTCAGACAAGCACACACCAGGATAGGCATGCCACAAGCGACTTGGCACGTTACAGCGCGCGAGTCTCACCGCAGCGACCGCGGAACATTCTCACATCACAGCACGTCATAGTCACAGAGACTAAGGATCCGCAGCTCACAATGGATCGAGCTGCTCAGGAAAGGAATACTGTGATGCATAGCAGGAATCTGGTGCGGTTGCTGGGCTTGGTCAGCTTTCTAGTCGGCGCGTGTGTGCCTCTGGCTAGGTCACCACTGGACGAAGCGCGCGCCCTGTGGTCCGCACAAGGGATGGACGATTACCGCTTCACCTTGGTACGCAACTGCTTCTGTCTGATCCGCGGGCCGGTGGTCGTTGAGGTCCGCAACGGCGAGGTGGTGTCCATTGTCGATGCTCAGACCGGTGAACCAGAACAGGACAACGTGGCGCTTACCGAGGTGTTCGGCGAGGTCGCGACGATCCAAGCCCTCTTCGATGTGGTTGCCGAGGCCGAGGGTGCAGCCACGCGGGATGTCACTTATCATCCGGAGCTGGGCTATCCAACTTACATCTACATCGACGAGTCGGAGATGATCGCCGATGAGGAGATCGGCTACGAAGTGCTAGATCTGGTCAAACTAGGCTGATCCACCGGTACCCCCATCGGAGAGAGCACCCCTGGCAGACCCCCTTCATAAGAAGAAGGGGGTGCTTGCATGTGGCAGTGACTCGTGCTAGACTGGAGACGTAGACCACACACATCCGCGTCCCAGTGAGCCAGCCGTAGCACGACCTTGAGTCTCAAGGAGGTGACGACATGGCAGTATGGCACGAAGATGATGCGTTCTGGGAGGCCTTTGGCCCGGTGATGTTCACGGAGGACCGGTGGCGCGCCGCCCCAACCGAGGTGGAGGCCATCCTAGATCTCCTCAGGTTACCACCCTCAGCCACCATACTCGACCTAGGATGCGGTGTCGGACGCCACGCTCTGGAGTTGGCGCGGCGCGGATATCAGGTCACAGGTGTTGATCGCACGGCTGCGTACCTAGCCGAAGCCCAGGACCGCGCCGCAAAAGAGGGCCTGCCAGACAGCTTTGTCGCAGCTGACATGCGCGAGTTCGTACGGCCTGGGGCCTTTGACGCTGTGCTGAGTCTCTATACGTCCTTCAGCTACTTCGAGGACCCGGAGGACAACCTAAGGGTCCTGGAGAACGTCGCGGACTCCCTGAAGCCTGGTGGTCAGTTCCTGCTACAGATGAACGGCAAGGAGGTCTTGGCACGTATCTTCCAGGAACGGGATTGGCGAGAGCAGGATGGGATGTACTTCCTGCAAGAGCGTTCCGTCAGCAAAGACTGGAGTTGGATGAACAATCGCTGGATCCTCATTGCTGAAGGTCGAGCCCATGAGAGCCAGGTCGGGCATTGGATCTACTCGGCTAGCGAATTGGTAGAGATGCTGCTCGACTGCGGTTTCGCCGATGTTGACGTCTACGGCGATCTCGACGGCAACCCGTATGACCACACAGCGCGACAACTGATCACAGTGGCGAAGACAGCGACCTAGCAGGCAAGGTCGGAAGGACAGGGCCCGCAGCAGAGCAAGCAAGGCAATCCGGGACGGCAACGCCGGCCTCACCAGTAACGCGGACACCGGCACGAAAAGCGACACAAGGAGACACATATGGAGACAAGGGCCCTGCTCTTCGAACGCCCTGGAAGACACAACACGGAGGCAACACTAGCGTTCGTGGCGGAGCGGACCCAAGACCTGGGCATTGAGCAAGTCGTCGTCGCCTCATCCCACGGGTATACAGCGCGCATGGCCCATGCGATGCTCTCACCCTACCACATTCAGGTCATCGCCGTCACCCTCTCTCACAGCTTCGAGAGCCTGGGGTGGCCAATGCGGCCCGAAGAGCGAGCCGGACTGGAGCGGCTCGGCATCTCCGTGCACACCGGGATCCACGCCTTGGGCGATGGTGTCGGCGCCGCCTTCTCCGAGAAGAACGGAGGCCGGGCCACCGAAGAAATCGTGCGAGAGACGCTCTATAGGTTCTCCCAAGGCATGAAGGTGGCCGTTGAGTGCCTGCTGATGGCGGCCGATGCGGGGTTGCTCAACATGACGCAGGAAGTGATCGCAGTCGCCGGTACCGGAGAGGGTGCCGATACTGCGATCGTCTGCTGGCCTGCTTACCCACGGACCTTTCACGACCTGCAGATCCGAGAGATCCTGGCGAAACCACGCATTCCCTAGGAAAACCGCCCAACGCCACGCCTGAAAGGACAACACCCGATGAACGAGATAACCACGATTGACCGCGCGATGGACGAGGGAGAAGGCATCCTGCGCCTGGCCCCGAACTGGGTGCCGCGCTCTTTCTGTATTCCCGGTCGCCGGATCAAACTGCATCCAGACGACTACTACGCGCTGGGTGGCGTTCGCGGAGGAATCGATGAACGGTGGTTCTCCTCGACCACGCCGGCTGACAACGGCCCTTTGACCGCACCCAACGAGGGCCTGAGTTGGGTAATCGCCGGCAATGACGAGAACCCGGCGCGTGTCCTGCTCCGCGACGCTGTGGACGTGCTCCAGGGAGAGCTGATCGGCGAGCGTCTGTGGGATGCCTATGGCAGCTGGCCGATGTACTCGAAGTTCTTCGACAACCTCGGCCCCCTGCCACACCACGTTCACCATCGAGACCCCGACGCCGCCGCCGTGGGCCAGCGTGGCAAACCCGAGGCGTACTACTTCCCCACGCAGCTGAACAAGCACGGCGGGAGGTTTCCCTACACCTTCTTCGGCATTGAACCCGGCACAACGAAAGAGCAGGTCCTGGACGCGCTCAAGGCGTTCGAATCGGGCGACAACCACATCACTGACCTGTCCAGAGCCTACCGCCTACGCCCCGGCACCGGGTGGGACGTACCCGCAGGGGTTCTCCATGCACCGGGCAGCCTCTGCACCTACGAGCCGCAGGCCGCTTCCGACGTCTTCTCGATGTTCCAGTCCCTTGTCGACGACAAAGTCGTGGAACCCGAGCTTTTTTGGAAGGACATACCCGAGGACAAGGTGGGTGACTATAACCATATGCTCGGCCTGCTGGACTGGGAGGCGAATATAGACCCCCACTTCGTCAAACACCACTTCATGCCCCCCCGCCCTGTAGACCCCGTTCAGGAGATGCGATCGGCGGGCTATGAGGCGTACTGGATCTGCTACCTCAGCCCCGCGTTCAGCGCGAAGGCGTTGACGGTGCTGCCCGGGCATACGGTCACCGTGCGTGATGCCGCTGCCTACGGTATGATCATGCTGCAGGGACATGGCCAACTGGGTGTCTGGCCCGTAGAGACACCGACCATGATCCGCTACGGGCAGCTTGCCCACGACGAGTTCTTCGTCAGCGAGGCCGCCGCTCAGGAAGGTGTGAAGATCACCAACCTCTCGGCAACAGATCCCCTCGTGATGCTCAAGCACTTCGGTCCTGGCAACCCGGATCTAGGCCTGTGACGAACTAGATCACTTGGCCAATCGGGCGCCTACCGATGGATTGCTGGCACCCTTGGCGTATATGGGGCGTGGCACCCACCCCCTAAAGGACACGGAAATCCCTAGGTTCCGCGGTTGAGCCTAGGGATTTCGTGTGCACGAACCGAATAACGCACACCTGAACCGCGTTGTACAAGTAGGGCACGCGGAGGACAGGACCTGAGATGAGGTATGCGCAGGGCGAAGGCGACCTAGGGCCTGAGGAGACTGAGGCCCAAAACCTGGTTTTGCAGGCGCAGGGCGGCGATCGCCGGGCGTTCGGGGAGCTGATCCGACTGCACCGCGACGGCGTTGTCAACGTGGTCTATCGGCTTTGCGGGGATGCTATGCTCGCCGAAGACGCTGCACAGGAGTGTTTCATCCGGGCCTGGCAGAACCTTGACAGCTACCGGCCGCGCTCCGCCTTCCGGAACTGGCTCTACCGGATCGCCAGCAACTATGCCCTGACGGAGCTAAGACGGGAGCGGCCAACGACCGACATCGAGCACGCTTCGCTGGGGGCCCGGCAGGCTGGGCCCGAGGCGACCGTTGAGGACCGCGAGCGGGCAAGTGTCGTCCAAGCCGCGGTGCTGGCACTTCCGGAGGCCAGCCGTATTGCCCTGGTCCTTCGTGAGTACGAGGGGCTCTCATATAGAGAGATCGCGGAGACTCTCGACATCCCGATAGGCACAGTGATGTCGCGGTTGGACTACGCCCGGGGCCAGCTGCGCAAGACCCTGGCGAGCTATGTGGAGATCGGAGCATGAACCACGTCGGCCAATGGCTACAAGCCTACTATGATGGTGAGCTAGACCACCGGACCGCCATGCGCGTCGAGACACATCTGGCAGCGTGCCCGGCGTGCTGTGCAGAGCTGGAGGCCCTGCGTGCGCTCTCGGCACTCCTGCAAGCCTCGCCGCCGGCAAGTCTGACGCCAACGCCAGAGCAGTTCGCAGCCCAGGTCGCACTGAAACTGCCACGCCGAGAACGAGAGCCATTGGCAGAGCGCTCCCTGACCTTCCTGTGGAGGCTTGCGCCGCTGCTCATCGTCACGACATGGGTCTTCGTCCAATCAGTGAGCATCGTGAGCACAGGTATCGTGGCCCTTGTCGGCCTTGGCATCGGTGATGAGACCCTCGCAGCTCTGCTGCCGGTGGCTGAGGCAGGCGTAGGCCCAACTTGGCCCTCGGCTGCACTCAACGCACTGGGGCTCGATGCTGTGTCGACAATCCTCAAGGAGCTACAAGCGCTGCGTTGGCTGGCAGTCACTCCACTGGGCATAGTCGTGTTCATGGCGGTCACGGCTCTAGCCATCGCAAGCTGGGTGGCGACGTGGCTGCTCCGAAGCAAGGCATCCAACCGGATGAACCATCTGAACGCCGACGGCTGAGAGCTGCCGGCTACAGCCATATCAGCCATTTACATACAAGGAGTCTGGAGATGAAACTCAACCATATGGACGTCCTGAAGCGAGCGTGGCGTATCCTGTGGAGCTACAAAGCGCTCTGGGTCTTTGGCATCATCCTCGCCTTGACAACGAGTCGCGGTGGTGGGGGCAACAACGGGGGTCAGGCCACGTTCAGTGGCGGCCAGGGGAGTGGCTTCGACATCACGCCGCCGCCCGAGATCCAACGCGAACTCGGCGAGGTGGGAGAGGTGCTGGACCGTTTCTTTGAGCAGATCTTCAACGGGGGCGCCATCCCAGGGCGCCTGATTGCCTTGGGTGTCGGCCTCGCCTGTCTCGTTGGACTGCTGATCGTGGTGGCGACCATCGCGCGGTACGTCGCTGAGACTGCGCTGATCAAGATGGTGGACGATCACGAGACCACGGGTGAGCGACGGCGGGTCAAAGAGGGCTTCAAGTTCGGATGGTCGCGGTCTGCCTTTCGCCAGTGGCTGATTGGCCTAGTCATCGGCGTGCCACTCGTGGTCGGCTTCATCCTGGCCCTAGCCTTGGCCGCGCTTCCGCTTCTCGGATGGCTCACCGAAAACGTGACGCTGGGCATCTTCGGGACAATTGGCTCCATCGGGCTCTTCTTCCTCCTGATCTTCGTTGCCATCGTCATCGGCACCTTGGCCATGGTACTGGTCAAACTGGCCTGGCGAGCGGCTGCCCTGGAGGACCTGGGCGTACTGCCCAGCATAGGCCGGGGATGGGCGCTGATCCGCACCAACGCCAAAGATATCGCTCTGATGTGGTTGATCATGTTCGGCATCGGCCTCGGCTTTGCCATCCTGTTGATCCCGGTTGTGCTGTTGCTGCTGATGATCTCTGGGGTGTCCGGCGGCCTGGTCTTCCTAGTGGCCCGCGGGCTTGCAGAGCTCCTCGTCAGCGGCATCGCGCGCTGGATCGTTGCCGGCATCCTGGGCGGGACCGTCTTCTTGGCCCTGATGGCAATTCCACTGGCCTTCATCGGAGGCCTCTACGAAGTCTACCGGTCCACCGTGTGGACGCTGACCTATCGGGAGTTAGCTTTGACTGCCCCGCTCGTTGCTCAACCCGGTTCGCCGGTGGCCCCACACACGGAATCCGAAACCCCTCGCCTGCAGGCCGATACGGCTTCCTGATCCGCAGCCTCCCCACGTCCGCCCGCGTGGGTGTTCGCGCGGGCGGATGTCACGGAAGTCAGCAGCGGACAAGCGGCGATCGTGGACTAGGGGAGCCACGAAGCGATATACAGAGCCTGACTGCCGTCTACGACTCTCTCAGGTAGGTCCTCCCTGACCCATCGCCCGGAGAGGCCAAGCTCCTCGGCGGTGAGCGCCCAGTGACACATTGCGATCCCCATGTCAATCCGCTGCATATCGGCAACACCCACAATGGCGTTGCGTCGCCGGTAGCGCCGTGAACGCTCCAGGTAGAGCCGCCAGATACCGTCGGCCTTGAGAACGCGCCAGGGCTGTTTGTTGGAGGCCGAGGGACCTTGCCGCACCATCTCCAAGACCTCACCATAGGCCCCCGCCACTTCCCGCGTCAGAGGCACACCCAGCTTACCCTCAAAGAAAAGCCGATCCCACGTCAGACGTCGATCCGCCATCGCACCACGCCGGATCAGCGTATCCAGCCCACGGGGCCGGTCGGCAATCACGCCGGTGGCTACTACGGCTGGCAGGCTCTCACCCGCCTGTAGCCTCATGGCGCGCGCGAACCGGCTCCTGGTGAAGGTGCCCCCCAACCAGACAGTGCCCAGGCCAAGGCTGGTAGCGTAGAGGACCACCTGCTCCACGACGTAGCCGAAGTCTTCCAAGGCCATCGAGCGTGTGGCCTCGACCGCACCCACCACATATCCTGTGGCGCCGCGGATAAAGCCATAGGTACCAAGGCCCTGGAGGGCCGCCTGATCATCTTCGGTGGCGGCGATGAGCGCCAAGCGCACAGTCGCCCCGAATGGCCCCGTGGCATGGGTCACCATGAATGCGCTCAACGCGTCGCGAGTCTCGCCTGGAATCGGTGTGCCCGCGTAACTCCGACACGAGTACCGCTGCTCGACCAACTCCCTGACAGATCTATCCTCAAGCACTGCACCCTCCCTGCAAGACCTCTATTGGAACGTTCGAACCTGCCAAATCTATAACGTTTGAACGCCTCAACGTGCCGGCTGTTCAACGCTTTCTCCCTGCCGTATCGTCAGTACACCAGCCGGCGGAAATCTCGCACCGTATGGAAGGTGATCAGGTTCCCATCGTGAGCGCTGTGGGCCCTTACATCGCCGGACCGGCTGAGGATCTGGAGATCGTCGCCAGCGATGGCCATACTGGCGTAGTGCCGTGAGGCATGCTCCGCGGGACCGGTGGCCACGAGGCCACCAAAGCACCAGTCGATCATGTTCTTGGAGAAGTGCAGCTGCAGTCGTTGCCGCTCGTTGTTCGGCAGATTGAACCGGTCCGGTGTAAGGCGCTCAGGACGCATCATGCTGTCCACAGCCTGCGTACTGAGCAGCCAGAACAGCCGCGTTACGGCATCGTAGAGAACGTGGAACTTCATCTGCCCCCCTGGGCAAGGCACATAGAGTATGTGCTTGCCCGAGGGCGCAGTCTCCAGCATCGTCGTCATGCGCCCGGTTCCCGGCACATCCCCCTGCTCCACGACCTTCGCGACACAGGCATAGCCCGTGCCGCCGGTATGCGCTCGCATCCACAGATGCAGGGTCTTGCCGGTCGCGTCGTACCAGAGATGGTCAGGATGGGTGAACTGCACGACGTTCGTCTCTAGCCAACCGATGGGCGCGCAGTTCCTACCCGGCGCCACGTTGCTCCCCGCGGGATAGGGGCAGTTCCAGAAGGGAACGCCGAAGTAGTCGATAGCAGGGTTGCTTTCGACACCGGGTATGACATCACGGAACTTGAGCTCTGAGGCGAACGTCCACGCCGAAGGCGCTCGCAGGTCGGCTGCCACAGGCGCGCGCATGAGCACGGGTGCCAACTCACCAACATACCAGGTCTGGATCTGCTGACTCACACGCCGCTCCATCACGAGGTAGACACAGCCGTTAGCGTAGTGCACGTTGCAGGGGGCCTGGTGCCAGATCTGGCCATGTGTGAGTCGTGACGGCAGGGACCACGTCTCGCCCTGGTCATCCGAGCGGATGATGGTCAGATCGCGCGCATGGCCCAGCACGTACAGGGCGCCGCCAGCGACAAGGGGCCGGGCGTGCATAAATGGGAAGGTTGCCCGGAAGTCCCACGTCCTACCTCGGTCATCAGAGGTGTAGATGCGGCCTTGCCAGAAGCGTTGCGCTTCGGGTATCTCAGCCGTCTCGCCGACCAGGTCCACCACACCCGGGCCACCCCAGTCCGTTGTGGCGACCAGCCGCCCACCGGGCAGACGGGCAAGTCCCGGGCTGTAGCAGAAGATGCGATCTGGATCGGGCGACTCGCAGACCGTCACATAGTCATCGGCCAACGGTGTTACCGGGTGTGCGTTGACCACCAACACGCTCCTTTAGCGTTATCTAGCATAGGTCTCCCCGTATTCCGCGGTCAGCTGTCGCAGTTGCACTACCTCCCGGCGAAAGCTATCGATGAGGTCAGATGCAGGCCGCGTGCGCGTGTGCAGCGCCAACGGCAACCCCTCAAGTTGGAGATGGTACTTCGCACAGACCGGGTAGGCCCGCGCCTCGATCGCCGAACTGACACCCAGGAAGGCTTGAAGCCGTCGCGCGGCTGCAGTGTCGCGGTGCCAGTGACGGCAGAGCCAGACATAGAGCTGCGAATGGAAGTTGCCCATGACGCCGCTATAGCCTGCAGCACCGGCTTCCAGGGATCGCAGTAACGTAGCCGCATTGGCGTTGAACAGCTTGATAGGGCCCGCCACGGCGAGCTTAGCCTCGATCTGACCTAGGTCACAGCAGGTATCTTTCAGGAAGATGAACCGGCCCGTAGCCGCGCACCAAGCCAGAAGGTCGGGGTTCAGCAGGCGTTTGTAGGGATGGGGACACTCATAAAATCCCAACGCCACGTCCGCAGGCATCGCGGTCAGAAAACGCTCGACGTTTCGCTTCCATATCTCGTCGGACTCGCCCTCACGAGCAAAACGATTGGTGACGAGCACGACGGCGTCGACCCCGGTCTCCGCGATCTGCGTGACCTCGTCGATCTGCGCCGTCAGCTTGTCGGAGATGTGCCCCGATGCAATCACGCCGACCCGTCCGGCGACCAACTCCACCACCTTGCGTGCCAGACTCACACGCTCCGCAAGATTCAGGTGGAACATCTCGCTGCTTTGGCAGACGGCGAAGAGACCCGCAACGCCGCGCACGGAGTACCAATCCACCATCGCTGCAAGCGCCGAATCGTCTAGCCGGTCATCTGCCGTGAACGGTGTGATCATCGTAGGCCAGACGCCATTGGAAATCGTCGGTACCATGCTCAGCTCCCAGGTGTATCTTTGCTATGGATCGCCCATCACCATACCACCGATTCCGACCGATGTCCACGTGAAGGGGAAAAAACGAACAGCCCCTCGGTGCCATCGCCGAGTAGGCTAATGCTTGACAACAGTGCCTATGTGGCTAGCATGGCCCGGGCTGCAAGCCGAGACCAAGCAAGGCGCCCTGGGCCCGAAGGGACGGCGCGGCGTCCGTCTGGAAGCGGAGTGTTCATTGTGTACCGATACCACATCCTTGGAGCAAGCACCATGTACGAGCTATCGCCCTCCCAGCAGCACCGCATCGAGCCACTCCTCAGCCGAGAGACACCCGGCTACCTCTTCGCAAGAGCTCTCCTTGAGCGCAACCACCAGGGCCGCGTTCTTGCCGACGATGTAGTGGAGCCAGCAACCATTCTCGTCGCTCTGGCCTGCGGGTTCAACTACCTGGCCGGACGGGCTGATGATCTTGGCACTCTACAAGCGATGAAGTCATGGATCACCCGACACCTCGCATCTGATGACGGCTATTTGCTGCTCTTCCCGACCTCTCTCGCTTGGGAAGAGCAACTGCCAGTCTTGTTCTCAGACGCAGCCGAACTGATCCAAGCAGGCCGCATCGAGTACAGCTTTGACGAGGTGGCGTACGCGCGGCGCCACCTCGGGTGGCGAAAGGCACTGCCGGAAGGCTATGTCGTCCGCCGTTACGACCGGGTCTTGGCTGAGGGGCAGGCTCTCGCTGAGTTCTGGGGCAGCATCGACGCTTTCCTCAGGCATGGCTTCGGCTTCGCGGTGACGCAAGGCGACGAAGTGGTAAGCCGCTGCCATACCGTCCTCGTTGGCGCGAAGATGGCTGAGATCAGCATCTCGACCGCCGAACCCTATCGCCGCCGGGGATTCGCGACACGGGCCGCCTGCGCCTTCATCGATCACTGCCTGGCGATAGGCGTGACCCCCGCCTGGTCGTGCTGGGACAACAACACAGCATCTCAGTACCTGGCCGAACATTTGGGCTTTGTCCAGGAGAACGTGACCCGAGCCTACGTCGTCCGTCTCGTCTGAGAGCTAAGCTGGCCAACGGCCTGGGAAATGCTAGACTTACCACGACGGTGAGGCCCAACTCCCACCACAAGGAGGACGCGATGGACAAGCAGACGACGCG
>JAFGNI010000184.1 GCA_016927095.1 Anaerolineae bacterium
GATCATGCACGACAAGGGCCTGATGTGCGAGATCGCCGTCGGGTCCAACCTGGCACTCACGCGATCGTAGGTCAGCAACGCCTGACCTACGTGCCGCGGCGCCAACAGCGCGACAAGCATGCGCTCCGTGTGATCACGGGCCGGGCCGGGCAAGTGAACCTCCGTTGGTCCGTCGGCGTAGAGCCCAGCAAGAAGGACCGCGCTCTTCACCTGTGCACTCGCGACGGGGAGCACGTGCGTGAGTCCACACAGGGGGCCCTGACCCCTTATGCTGAGCGGTCCATGGCCATCAGTGTCCGAGATCGCCGCCCCCATCTTCCGGAGGGGATCGGTGATCCGACGCATCGGTCGTCGCAGAAGCTGCGATTCACCTGTCAGCACGCTGTCGAAAGCCTGTCCCGCGAGGATGCCGGCCAACAGCCGCATTGTGGTTCCCGAACGACTGCAGTTGAGTGGCCTCTGAGGCGGCAGAAGCCCGTGCAGCCCTCGCCCCTCAATGCGCAGCGTCGTCTCACCATCCGGGCAAGCCGGCTCGATACAGACCCCCAGATCCCGCATGCACGCCAACGTAGCCAGACAGTCCCCGGCCGGCAAAAATCCCTCGACGTAGCTCGTGCCCTCCGCCAGCGCTGCTAGCATCAGCACACGGTGCGAGATCGACTTGTCTCCTGGGACGGTCACCGACCCTCGCAAGATACCGCACGTGCCGCCGGTGCATCCCTGGATCCTCAGTGAGCTCACGGGTACATCTCCTTCCGCGTGCGCTGGATATGAGAGAGCTCCGACCGTAGTTGGGTCTCATCGCCCTCCTCAACAAGCCGGATCAGATGATCCAACCGACCGGCACAGAGCCGGGCAGCTGTCAGGATCTCTTCGCGGTTCGTCATCAGGATGTCGAGCATCATCGTCACATCGCTACCCGCGACGCGTGACGTATCTCGGAACCCACCGGCCATGATCTGCCAGACCAAAGGGTCAGCTGAAGTGGTCGCATCGGCGGTGCTCACTAGCGAACAGGCCAACAGGTAAGGCAGATGACTGAGTGTACCTACCAGGAAATCCTGTCGCTCAGCACCGACGACCAAGGGCGTCGCACCGACAGCCCGTGCCAGTGACGCCCCCAGATCGAGCGCATCCGGCGAGGTCCGCGGCAACGGCGACAGGATGAACGTCCGATCCCGAAAGAGCGCCACGTCCGCAGCGGCAATACCCGAGGTCTCTTTGCCACACATCGGATGACCGCCCAGCGGCTGGACGTGATCGGGCAACAGCGCCATCGCGTCCAGGATCTGCGTCTTGGTACTGCCAAGATCCATAAGCAGAGCTCCCTCCCGAAGCCAGGGACCGACCTCACCCAACAGCCGTACGATAGTGCGGACCGGTGTAGCCAGCACTACGATGTCGGCCTGCATGATACCCTCAGCAAGATCACGTGCGCCTCGGTCGGCAAACTGCGCACGCACGGCTGCCTCCACGGCCTCTGCATCACGATCGACACCGATGACCTCTCTGCAATGTCCACGAAGCGCGCCGGCTAGCGACCCTCCCATCAGGCCCAAGCCCACGACCGTGATCGTACACTCTTTCAGCGGTTGCATCGGCTAAAGCGTGCGCCCCACGGCTGCTGCCACGGCACGCAGGGAGTCCATCAACTCGGAGAAGCGCACCGGCTTGAGTGACTGCGCTCCGTCTGACCACGCCTCCTCGGGTCGGGGGTGTACCTCGATGATAAGGCCGTCGGCCCCCGCCGCGATGGCGGCCCGTGAAGCCGGTCCCACCAATTCCCAGTGTCCTGTCCCATGGCTCGGATCGACCAACACTGGCAGATGGCTCAACTGCTTAAGCAGAGGCACCGCACTGATGTCAAGGGTGTTGCGTGTGTAGGTTTCGAAGGTGCGAATGCCGCGCTCGCAGAGTATCACCCGGCTGTTCCCGTGTGACAGAATGTACTCCGCTGACATCAGCAGCTCCTCGATCGTCGACATCATCCCCCGCTTCAACAGAACCGGACGCTGAGACTCGCCCACCGCATGAAGTAGGGCGTAGTTCTGCATGCTGCGTGCGCCGACCTGCAGGATATCGGCATAGGTCGACACAAGTGGCACCTGCTCGGGCGACATAACCTCAGTCACGACGGGCAGGCCGGTCGCCTCACGGGCTTCAGCCAACAACCGCAACCCCTGCTCTCCCATCCCCTGGAAGCTGTACGGCGACGTTCGTGGCTTGAAGGCACCGCCACGCAGGGCGTGCGCGCCTGCAGCTTTCACTGCTTGCGCCGTTTCCATCAACTGCGCTGCCCCTTCGACGGTACAAGGTCCGGCCATCACGATGACCTGGTTGCCCCCAATCGACACACCGTTGATTGGGAATACCGTGTCCTGAGGGTGGAATTCGCGGCTGGCCAGCTTGAACGGCCGCAGCACCGGAACGGTACGCTCGACCCCGGACATTCGCTCGATCTGCTCGCGGTCGATCGGCCGACCGTTGCCGATTACGCCAATGATAGTGCGCTCCTGCCCCTCGGACAGGTGCACCTGACATCCCATCTGCTCAACGCGGGCCGAAACGTTTGTGATCTGAGCCGCCGTCGCCCCATGCTCCATGATGATAATCATCTCCCCTCCTCCCCTCTAAGTACCTATGTGCGTCCAGTCATTGTGCATCGCCAAGACTGTCCGATTCCGGCTGGCCCTGGTAGTCATCACCAGAGATCGGTGTGGTTGCTGCCGGATACGATCCGAGCAGTTTGACGAAAGAAGCATGACGTAACAGACCCATGAGCGCTGCCTCAGCCACCAAGTCCTGGCAGTGGCCCTCGAAATCCAGGTAGAAGGTATACCGCCAAGGCTGATTGAGCCGCGGACGCGACTCTATCTTCGTCAGGTTTATGTTGCGCGTCGAGAACTCCCCGATGCACTGGTAAAGCGCTCCCGGACTGTGTCTCGTTGAGAAGACGACCGACGTCTTGGTTCGCTGAGCCCGTGGAGGATCATCGGTTCCCATGGCGAAGAACCGCGTGTAGTTGAAGCGGAAGTCCTCGATACCACGATCAAGGATCTCAAGCCCATACATCTCCGCAGCGAGCCCACTGGCGATCACAGCAACATCAGGCTCAGGGTTCTCCGCCAGGTCCCGAGCACTCCCGGCTGTGTCGAACGCCGGCTCGGCCGCCATACCATACCGATCGAGATACCGCTGACACTGCGCTAGAGCCTGCGGATGCGATCGAACCCGGCGCACCTCGCTGCGCCGGGTGCCGGGCGCCGCTAACAACATATGGCGGACGCGCAGAATCACCTCGGCATTGATGCGCAGGTCGCGCTCCAGCAGCAACTCATAGGCACCAGCGACTGCCCCAGCCACGGCATTCTCCACCGGCAGCATCGCGAAGTCCGCTCGGCCTGACTCAACCTCTGGGAACATATCCTCCAGGGTCGGACAGGGCACGGGGTCGGCGTCGGAACCAAAGTACTGCCGCACCGCCTCCTGGGAGTAAGCCCCTGCCACGCCCTGGAATGCGACCCGCGTTCCGACCCGCGTTCCGACCCGCGTCATCGGCCCATCTCCGAGCCATCGGCCAGATGCGCCGGGTTCGGACGCGCTAGGTCCGGACGCAGCCGTTGCGCCTCGCGTAGGTAGATGTGCACCACCTCCGCAGGCACTGTGTCCGTGTTCCAGTGAACCAACACCCGGATACAGCGTGGTAGGCTCCCGACGACGGTCATCTCTTGCATGCACAAGAGAGGCGTCTCGACCCAGCCCATCTCCCGAGCAACTACGGCAGGATAGGCGGCATCCAGATCCGACGTCGCTGTGAAGACAACACTGGCGACATCTTCGACCGTGATGCCGTTCGCCGCGACGATTGCTGTAAGTAGATCACGTGTCGCCGCGTAAATTTCCTGCGCCGTGTTGGCTTCTACAGTTGTAGCTCCTCTGACCCCTCGGCACGCCACCATAGCACCTCCTGACCTACAACAAAAAAGACGTGGAGCCGGTCGGCTCCACGTCTTTGGTTGTCTTGGGATTCCTACAAACCTACATCACCCTCCGAGCAACACAAAGCGGCCGACCCCCTGTGGGGCGGCTAAAATAGAAGGTATACATGTAAGCTTGCGCAGACTCCAGGCTGTGTTTCATTCTGCTTATCTCAGATTGTATGTGCGATTGCTCTCAATACTAATCGCTTCCAGGAGCTTGTCAAGCCCCAGATCGGCACGATATCACACGGCTAAAGATACCTGCCTCGACGCTAGCTGGGGCGCGTGTGTGTCTGCGGTGACACACAACCGCCTCTCGAACGGCCATTCCCGCACGTAGTCGGCCCCGTCACTCAGATCAAAGGGCTGCCACCCGAGTCGACCCACGTAGAGAGGCGAATATGGCTCAAGCCCTTCAGCCCGCGACCCGCTGTAGCGCCTCGAGCGCCGAGGTTAGTGCATCCCCCATGGTTCGCAACATCGTCTCACGGGTTTGTATCGCCTGGCTGACCATCGACTGATGCATATCCCAGACCGACCGGTCTATCTGGTCATTCGCATCGACGGGCAGACAGACAGTCGTATCGCAGTCAAAATCAATCTTGGTGTAGGCGCGCAGCCGTAGTCTGTCAGCAAGTCCCGGATCCGCTATATCCAACTCCCCGCCGGCGAGCTGGGATATCTGAGTGCTGGACATGCTGAAAGTTCGCACCTCTAGCGTGGCGACATCACTGACAAATGACTCAGCCTTCGCCGCCAGATCCTTGGCAAACTTCTCGATCGCGTGCCTAAGCTCACTTTCACTCATCCCATTTCCTCCCATAGTGACTTCTCTTTCGAACGCACCAACGTCTCAATATACGCTGTGCTGCACTTTCCAGGTTAGCCAGTGGTGCCGTCGGGCCAGCGCTCGAGCTCCCTTAGCACGCTCCGCACATAGTTATAGACTGCCGGAATCAGCAGGACCTGTCCCCCAGGCACAGATGCCTTGAGCGTTAGGGTTAACGCCCCTGACGTCACAACGCTTACCAGGCGCAGCAATGCGTGTCGTGACGCTAGTGCCAAACGCACGGTTTCCAGGTGCAAACTCGTGTCGACGGCGGTAACGCCGTCTAGCCATGTCGTCCCGTAGTCGCCAGTCCAGTCGACCGTTGTGATCGCCATACGCGTACCACCGGCCGTGGTCTCGATCCGGGCAAAGTGCTGGACCAGTCGCCTGAACTGCAGCAAGAGTTCATTCGCCTGCTCGTAGATCTCCCCATACGCTTTCGCCACTGCCGGACCCACGCCATATGACAGCACGGGACTCTGCAGCGCCGCCACCTGTGCCAGAAGCTCGGCCTCTGGAGCTCCGGAGCCGGTAGCATATGAAATCCCCGGGCTCAGGCCTTCCAGCCTCCGTGCCGCGGCGTCGAGATGCTGCTCCCATAGATCGACCTTGGCACGCTGCTCAACAAGCACGGATTGGGCCGCACACGACGATTCCGGATGGTCGACACGCCAGACAAGACCGTGATTCCCAACGCCTGATCCATAGGACACCGCTGGTGACGTCTCCAGATCCCAGATACCCAAGGGATCGTCGCTCTCGGGCGTATCAAAACCGGAGAAGGTAAACGTCGATCCGGCCATCACGATCCGATCTGCAAACTATCCAGAAGTCTGGTTGCCAGATCAGCCATCGTGGCAAGGAACCGCGCCCGGCTGTGTTGCGCCTCCTCGACCATCGACCTATGGATCTCCCAGAGCGTCAGATCAACGCTACTATCGCTCTTCTCCGGCACATAGACTTGCAGATCACCATCAAAGGCGACCCGCGTCATCGCTCGGAGCTTCGCGTCCACCTCGCTACGGGTATCAAGCGCTTTAGCGACCGCCGCGATGTCCTTCGTCGAGTATGTCTTGACATCCAGTGTGACGATATCCTGTGCGGCATGGCCCAACGATGTGGCAAGTTGATCCGTGAACTCGCGCAGCGAATTTCGTAATCGGTTGAACTGGTCGCCCAGCCCAAAGGCGACGGCAGCATCTGCGTCCAGGACGGTGACCCGGGTAGCGGCCTCCGCAGCGAAGCTCTCCCGCCCTCGAGGTCGCAGGGCAGCCTCAGACCACGGGCGGGCCCACGGAGGCCCCGCAAATGGCCCAACGCCGGCGGTGGCCTGCGTTGTGTCTGCAGCAGGCACCTCTACCTCAGGTTCCGGCGTCTTGGGCTCCGGTAACGTGACGACTCCCGTGTCCTGAAGACCCTCAGGCTCGGTCTTCTCGTATCCGAGGGGAAGCCGCACGGCGGGGTCTCCGAGGACGACATAGCTTCGCGCGTCGTTATTCGCGGTCCAGCGATGCGCCAGTTCGTAGTCATCGATGTGCTCGGGATCCCACTGCATCTCCTCAAGATCTGCACTCAGATCAGAGCTGATCTCAGCATAGCGCATATTGAAGCTCGCATCGGTGGCCAATCCAACAGGTGCACCGTTCATCAGTGTGCGCATTGCGGTGATAAAGGACTGGTGCTCGAGCAATCCGCTCGGCGAGATGAATGAATAGCCCCAAGCACGCTCAACATGGCCAAGCACTGCCAACGCTCCCCGCATCAGCAGCTGCTGTGGGAGCGCCGCGGTGAAGGCCTGCGGGGCAATCTTCTCCCGCACCTTGAACGCCTGGGCTGCAAACTGGTCCAGCTCCGGCGTGCCGGCGCCATAGCAGGCAAAGAAGAACGCCATCATGCCAAGAAGGTCGGCCCCTTCGGCAACATCCTCGCCTGTGAAGTAATGCTCGCGCGCCACATCCCGCCCCGCTCCAGGCCAGTCCTGACAGAGCAGAGCGCCCTGGTGTCGTAACTGGGCGGGATGCCCAGCGGGGAACTCGATACCGTGGCTGGCGGCAAATAGGAGCGCGGGCTTCTGGGCCGGATCACCGCCAAGAAGCGCTCCCAGACGCTCGCGAGTCGCCTGTCCCTCACCCAAGACTGGTTTCTCGACATCCCACGGATGGGACAGCGCCAGGTCGTTCCCCACCATCTGCTGAGAGAGATTCTCATAGAGAGGCTGGACTAGATACTGAGCGCTCAGCTTGGTCGCCTTGTCGCCGGGGTTCATGGGAGCGAAGAACGCTGCCCGGCGGGGAACGATACCCGCTTCCGAGCGGCCACCTTCTGCCGCAACCACCGCGCGAGCATATAGATCGTAGGCTTCAATGTCGCTCCCGAAATCCAGGCGACCGACGCCGCGCATTACGTCCAGCTGGTACTGGAAACCATAGGGGATCTGTTCGGGTGTACCCACCAGCAGCACATAGAAGGGCATCTCATACGGGTCAACGAGGCCCGGCCCGACCCCGAGGCGTTCCAGGAACTGGTCCTTGCGCTCACCGGGGCGGTAGGCGTCGCTCCCTTCATAGAGCCTGAATAGGTCGCCGGCCTGAGCGCGTCGCAACTCAAACAGGGGCTCCAGGGCCTCCTTAATCTCCTCCCGTAACCTCGGGTGCATATCCGCGGGGAAGATCGCCGCCCATCCCATATCCGCAACATCCGCGGGATCACCAGCACCTGGCTTCACCGGATACGCAGCCCGATCACCTGCCTTACGGCGCAGCTCCTCCTGCCGCGCAGCATCCTCGGCCACCCGCAGTGCGGCCTGTGCCTCGGTTACCCGCGTCAGCCGATCTTCCACCGTGGTAAGCCCGGCAAGGAGTCTTTGCTGATCCACAAACTCGCGGTAGTCCTGAGGCGATGGCACACCGCGGATGAGCCGGGCAAGTTTCTGGCTCGAAAGGGGCGGCTGTCCATATCTGCCGGTAACGGCGTTGACACCATTGAACACCAGGTCACCTGCGAACAGCGCTCTCAACTCATCGGACATCTTCAGGCTCCTTTCGCGCCTCCTGATCGAAGTCAAAGGATCTCCTGCGACCAGCCAGACTCAGCCAATCGAAGCCGTTCCAACGGCCCTCGACTCCCGCGTGCTCCCCTGTCCCTGAGTGATCCCAGAGGCGCTAAGCCGCACGGCAGGATCGCCGACTATGATATAGCCGCGGGCATCATTGTTGGCCGTCCACAGCTCGGCCAGGCGATGTGCATCGTCTCGGGTAGGAGGGTCGGATAGCTGGTCATACAGGTACGTCAACTCGGTCGCGATGGCCGCATGCCGCATATTGAAGAAGTCCAGCGCCGAACCCACCGGATGACCAGTCAGCAGCCGCTCGATTGCACTCGCGTAGACCTCGATATGTTCTCGCTTCCGGCTCTGCATCCCTTCAGGTCGGACCATTGCTTCCGACAGGAACGATAATCCCCACAACCGCTCCACATGACTTATCACCGCCAACGCACCGCGATCCCTTAGGGCCAACATCGCTTTGGGTAATGCAGCGACAAACGGCGTCTTGGCAATCGTTGTCGCTCGCTGTCGGAACTCGGAACGGTGGTACTCATCAGTCTGAGGCGTGCCCGCACCGTAACATGCAAAGAGGAACAGAATCGTTCCGCGCAGGTTGACAGCATCAGTAACGTCTGCTGCAGAGAAATAGGCACCTGATGGTACAGCGCCACGCTTCCTCGACCAATCCTGACACAGCAGCGCCCCTTGCAGATCTCTTTGGCGGGGGTCATCTGCGCCGAACTCGAGCCCATGTGCAGCGGCAAACACCAGGGCGGGCGCCGGCGTGAGATGCAGGAGCCTAAGGAGATTACCCTTGGTCGTCTTCTCGGGTGCAATCCGGATGATCTGCCAGGAAGAGCCCAACGTTCTCGCCCTGAAATGCTGAGCTAGCGGCGCCACAAGATGATTGGACGACAAAGTCGTCGCCGCATCGCCCGGATGGTTGGTCCCGAAGAATACGAGTTGCGATCCGACGTCGCCGGGCCGTTCCTCAACTGACGTCACATTTAGCGCATAGTTGCGGTAGGCGTCCAGGTTGTCACCAAAGTCGAGACGCCCAGCAGCATACTGCACGTCCAGCTGATATTGAAACTCGAAGGGGATCTCCTCCGGGCTGCCCACAATCAGCAGGTAATAGGGCACTCCCGTGCTCTTGGGATCCGCCGGATTAGCTGCGTCGGCGTTGCGTGGGGGACGCCGCAGAAACACACTGGCGGTGTCACCGGGGCGATACCCGTGACGACCCGCGTAGATGCGATAGAAGGGTCCTGCCTGCTGCTGTCGCCGGTTCAGAAGAGGCGCTAGTGCCTTGAGTATCGACTGGCACAGATCCTCCGTCATCGAGGCTGGGAAGATGATGCCCCAGCCGGACTCCTCGAGTCTCCGGGGATCAACCCATGGCACGGTGCCCATCTGTCCGGTGGCACTACGCCGAAGCTCATCCAACCAAGCGCGCATAGCTTCGTGGACATCGGACGATCGCAGCGGTTGTCTGACCCGTCTCAGAGCGGTCAGTACGCCACGCAGCCCGTCCACGATCTCATGCCAGGAGTCAAACGCGCCCGCCGCCGATAGGGTAGCAAGGCGCTGTCGTGCTTCGGAGGTCGTTGCTCTACCTTCGCTACGCAGACCGCTGAGCGTACCGAGCCTGTGCACGAGCACTCGGAGGGGACCGGCGATCACATCGGCCCCGGGCAGCACCTTGATGGAATCCACCGGGAGCTCATCAAGGGCGCCGCAAAACCCCTCAACCCAAGCAGAACGGAGGATGCCCTGCCCGTCGACGGCTCCTGGGCCATCGTCAGACAGGTAGTTCCTTCGCAGTGCCACCAACGTCTGATCGAAACGCGACTCAAGGGTCGAACGGAGAACTACGGGGTTTTCGGTTCCGCCACCGGCAGCCTGATCGAACAACCACTGCGCTAGCGTGCTGCCTTGTCCTGCGCTCAGGGACTTGACGATCCGGCTGAAAGTCTCCACAGGTTCCTGTTTGAGCCTGTCCGCCAAGATCTTGACATCCCCGGGGAGCGGCTGTGACTTACCTCCAAACAGGATTGTGAGCAGCTTACGCGCCGACTCGTGGTACCAGACCTCAGGTGCTTGTCCACCGGCCTTGAGGAAGCCCACGATGTCCTTTACGAGAAACTCCACCACAGCCAGGACCTTACGTTCTCCCGCTGCCCGGTGGCTCAGCTCGCGCTGGAGGTCACGCAGTTGCCGCACGGAATTATAGCGATCCGCCAGAACGCGGTCGGTCAGAGCCTCGGCCGTCACGGGTGCCAGCCCGTAACCACCCGTCGCACCATTGATGCCGCTGAAGTAGAGTTTCTCGGTCACAACGTCGCTCTCGCCTCGCGTTCCGCCAGCTGCGCGCGCCCAACGCTTCAAGAAGGCCCGTGGTCGCCTCCGTGCACCGCCCCGCCAGCCGGGCGTCAACGGCTGCGGAGCGATGACACCACGCTAGCGGGATCTCAGGGGCACCGCGTCACCACACCAGAACCGTTTGCAGTATAGCACACCAACCGAGTCATTGCAACGTACGATGCGCAGTCGTTGTGTTGCATGATGGCGACAGTTACGAGACGGTTACAGACGCTAATCCCCCACGGGTTGCTGAAGACACGCTCTGCCCTACAATAGAAGGGCGTAACAGCTAACTGCGAAGAGGTGATCACTATGCAGCCTGATTGCTGGCCCGGCAGGAGCTACCCGCTGGGGGCTACCGTTTATCCTACGGGCACCAACTTCAGCCTCTTTTCGAAGAGCGCCAGCGCCGTGGAGCTACTGCTGTTTGATGATCCGGACGAGGATGCGCCTCGCCACGTTCTTCAATTGGAACCAGGCCGATGTCGCACCTACTACTATTGGCATACGTTCGTGCCTGACATCGGGCACGGCCAGTTGTACGGCTATCGAGTCCGCGGCCCGCATGATCCCGAGCGGGGCCTCAGATTTGACGGCGAGAAGCTCCTCGTCGATCCCTATGCACGAGCTGTGGCCCCCAGCAGCCGCTTCAGTCGGGCCGCCGCTGCACGCCCCGGCGATAACTGTGGTGTAGGCGTCAAGAGCGTCGTTGTTGATCCGGCCCTCTATGATTGGGAGCTCGACGTCCAGCTCGACCGACCCTATGCCAGTACCATCATCTACGAGATGCACATACGTGGCCTGACCCAGCATCCCAACTCCGGTGTGCCCGCCATGAGACGGGGAACCTATTTGGGCGTGATCGACAAGATCCCGTATCTGCAGTCGCTGGGGATCACGGCTGTCGAACTCCTACCGATCCAACACTATGATGAGCAGGACGCACCTGCCGGACTCACGAATTACTGGGGGTACAGCCCTATCGCATTCTTCGCCCCGCATCAGGGCTATAGCTCCGACAGCAGGCCGCTGTCCGCCATCAACGAGTTCCGGGATATGGTCAAGGCGCTA
>JAFGNI010000760.1 GCA_016927095.1 Anaerolineae bacterium
AGGGGATAGGGGACAGGGCTGCAGTGTGTCAGCCTCGGTCCGCCAGACCAACGCCATCATCTGACGCGTTCCCGGCCTTATCCCTTTGCCCTTATCCCTTGTTCCTTCCGTTTCACACATGATCGAATGGGAGGACGAAGCAGGGGACGGGCAGCAGCGCCTGCAGACCTGGCGGGATTGGGACCTCCGGGGCGAGCGGCGGGCCGCCAAAGAGCAGGCGGGCCGCTTCGACCGCGCTAAGCTCCACGTAGGGGGCAGCGTGGTTGCCGGCATAGATGTCGATGTCGCCATCCTCGACGGTCAGAGTAGTGACGGTCGTGCGGTCGTGCTCGCGCATGCCCAGCGCGACGGCGAAGTTGCGCAGCGTTGCTGCGCGTTCCACTAGCGCCGCCTTGGCGAGGGTCAGCGTCTGGGTGAGATCGTTGACGCGGTACATATGGGGGTAGCCGCCCATCCATGCTGACACATACAGCATCAGCCTGCCCAACCGGGTCCGGTCCCACATAGAGAGCGACCAGGTGGCCTGGCTGCCGAAGTTCCATTCCAACAGGGCGCGAATCCAGCCGACCTCGTTGCCCGATACCGAGACAAGCTCCGCAATGCGGATATGGTCCCGGGCTTGCCCCTGGAGGATGGCGTAGCCATCGTCGTTGATGAAGAAGCGGTTGTCCATCCTGTGAATCTGATGTGCTAGGTCGGGCCGGATGGTGTGGCATTCCGGTACATTCGAGAAGCGCTCAACGGTGGCGAGTGCCTCCTCGGGCAGGACTTCCTCGATCTCGGTGGGCGCGATGCCGTGCCAGGTGAGCGACCGCCCGGAGAAATGGAGGTCATAGACCGGGGAAGCCATCTCCCAGCCGAAGGTGTTGTAGCGCTGCCGGTCCCCTCCCAGCCAGGAGACGGGGTAGCCGATACCCCGCATCTCGTCCACGATGTGGTTGAGGAGCTGGGACATATAGCCTTTGCCACGTGCCCGCGGTGCCGTCGAGACCGCGCCGATGCCACCGACCGTCATGCGTACCCCTGCGGTGACGGTCTCGATGGGATAGAGCCCGACGTGGGAGACGATCTCGCCGTCCTCCTCAATGACATAGGCCCATGCGAGCGCTTCCTCCGTCGGGAGGTAGAGGTGCGGGTAGGCGCGCTGGAAGAACGCCTTGGAGTGACCAAAAGCTTGCTCCAAGTGGCGCATGAACGGTTCGAATTCTTCAACGCGGACATTACGTATCTCAGGTGTCATTGCAGGTC
This sequence comes from Anaerolineae bacterium, assembly GCA_016927095.1. The sequence continues at coordinate 1,249 of JAFGNI010000760.1, forward strand.
TCCTACTCCGATTTGAGAAACTCACATCTCCGGACGCAGAGCAGCGATCTCCCAGGATCTCAGGTCAGTGTGAAACGCCTCGGCTGCCCAGGTTCCCATCGACCATGGGGGTGTGTCGCCGGTCCTTTTGCCGCTGCTACGCCTCATCTATAGCCGGTAGGTTGCCGGACCGGCGCGTCCACCAGATGATGCCGACACTCACGAGCGCGATGATGGCCAGAGCGCCTTCGCTGGCGATGGCTCCCCACTGCTGGTTGACGTAGACGGCGACGGCGTCGGCAAGGGCGTGCCAGAGAATGGCCACCAAGAGGGGCCAGATTGTCTTCCTGGCAAAGCAGAGCGCGACCAGGGTCGATAGGCCAACGTGTAGCGTGATCGCCATCACCCGCTCAAGCACAGCCAGGGCCGGGAGGTAGAGCGGCGTGGTCAGGAAGTCCTCGACCTGGGCCATCGTCCCTTCCGGCAGCTCCAAGGCAGCCAGATCCTCGGCGTTCGTGATCACCATCACGTTCGCCAACGTCAACGCGACCAACAACCCGGTCAGGATCGCCTCTACCGCGCCGTGACCCAGCCCGAAGAAGACCGCTCCCTGCCAACTCCGTACCTCCGTCTGCCAGAAGCGGTAGACGACATAGCGGGCGACTTCCTCAAAGATGCCTGCAGAGAGGCCCAGGACGATAGCCTGGACGATGAGCGGTTGCGCCTCCATCTTGAAGGCTGCCGCAAGCGCGGCGTTGGCCGGGATGTGCAAGACCTGCGATCCGACGAAGGTCGCCGCTCCAGCCAAGGCGATGCTCAGCGGCAGTGCCCATTTCCGCTTCAGCCAGAAGACCGCAGCGAGCGGCAGGCCGATCATCAGCAGTATCTCAAGGACGAAGGTGATCAGGAGTGCGGTTGACATTAGGTTTCCTTTTTGGATAGCTTATCTGTGTCTGAGAAGGCTCGGTCGAGTCTGACAGTCACGAGTCACGATTCAGATCTGTCATCGGCGTTGGCTGCGCCAAGCGACCTCGGTCCGCTGAGCCGTATCGTAAATCGTCAATCGTGAGAAAGTCCTTTGACTTTCGACTCAAGACTTTCGATTTGTCCTTCTCATCCTATAGTACGGCAACCCGTCCTCGCTTATGAACTCGCCGTAGCGGACGAAGCCCTGTTGTTCGTAGAGATGCTCGGCGACGGCGTTGTCCTGTACCACGGTCAGAATGACCTGCGAGATACCTGCTGCATCCGCCCACGCGATCATACGGCGCATCAGCGCCGTGCCTATGCCGCGACCGTGATAGGCATCTGCGAC
>JAFGNI010000185.1 GCA_016927095.1 Anaerolineae bacterium
CGTGGAACACATCCGCCGTACGCTATGGACGAAAACGAGATCTATATCCGAAGCGAGGCGGAGACAACGGTAGCGGTCCGCGATGAGATCGTCGAGTTGACCCGGCGCGGCTTCGCAGGCGGTATGGCCCAGCCCGAACAGGCTGCGCCCGCGGCAGCCGAGCCCGCGCAGCAGCCGAGTGAGCAACCGCAGCCGGCATCGGTGGAGCCGCCGCGCACAGGTGTGGAGATCGCAGAGATCATGGAGCGGAACAACACCCGCTACTACACGATGCGCGATCTGCGGAATGGCAACCTGGTCAACAACGTGACCCGCCGGTCGGCGCGCCACCTCTGGCGCTATGCGATCGAAGAGGCCGAGGGCAATCCCGTCGACCAGAAGAAGGTTCGCTGGTACGACGATATCGGCGTCTGGAAGCAGCGCGAGTACCGGAACCGCGTGCGGTGGGATCTGGTCCAGAAGGACAACGGCAACCTGAGGGTCTACTACGGCGTCACCGAGGACGGCATCCACGGCAAGTGGGCCACCCTCGTCGGAGAAGAGTAGGCAGATGGCTGAGCGGGCCATGCGTGTGGCGGTCCTGACAGTCAGCGACCGGGCGTCCGCCGGCGTCTACGAAGACCACAGCGGACCGGCCTTGGTGGATTATCTCTCTCAGCGGCTCTCGTCGGAGATCGTGGCAACCGGGGTCGTGCCGGATGATCGCGACCGGATCAGCGGGCAACTCCGCGCTTGGTGCGATGGCGCCGGCATCGATCTGATCGTGACCACCGGAGGCACCGGTGTTGCACCACGGGACATCACGCCGGAAGCAACGGCAGACGTGATCGAGAGGGAGGTCCCCGGCCTTGCCGAGGCGATGCGGGCTGCTTCTCGTGATATCACACCCTATGGCATGCTATCGCGAGGGCGTGTGGGCATCCGGGGGCAGACCCTCATCATCAACTTGCCGGGCAGCCCCAAGGGTGCCGTTGAGAACCTGCGGGTCATTGCCCCCGTCTTGCCCCACGCGATAGCGCTCTTGCGTGAGGAGTCCGGCGACCACGCGAGTCACCACTTCCCGCACCATCACGTAACGGCCTGAGTCCGTAAGAGAGGAGAACTCCCTATGCGCATTATGACCGTAGCTGAGACGCAAGCGCTAGAGTCAGTATCCGATGCTGCGGGGCACTCCTACGAAGCGATGATGGACAGAGCTGGATCTGCTGTGGCGTTGGCCATCCAACAACGCCGCAGCGTCAGTGGACGGCACGTGCTGGTCCTGGTCGGTCCTGGCCACAACGGTGGCGACGGACTGGTCGCGGGTCGTCGGTTGGCAGAGCGCGGCGCTATCGTCACGGCATATCTCGTCAGGCCACGTGATGAGGCCGAGGACCCGGTCTACAGTGCAGCTATCGCGTCGAAGGTAAGGATCCAAACCGCCGGCGAGGACGAGAGCAGCGAGTTACTCAAGAGCCAGGCCGCCGCTGCAGACATCATCATCGACGCCTTACTGGGTACCGGCGCCACGCCGCCGCTGCGCGGCGCTCTCGCCACAGTCATAGCAACGGTCCAGTCTAGCCTCGCCGGTCTCGGAGCAACACCTCTGACCTACGTGGTCCGCGGTCAGCTTCCTGGTCGCCGCCCACTGATCGTCGCGGTGGACGGCCCTTCTGGGCTCGACTTCGACACGGGGGAGATCGATGACGGTGCCCTTCAAGCGGACATGACGGTCACCTTTGCTACGCCCAAGTGGGGACACTGCCGTATGCCCGGTGCCGCGAAGGTCGGGGAGCTCGTCATCGCCGACATCGGCATTCCTGAGACCGTTGAGATACCCGCAGGTCCGGAGCTGGCAACGCCCGGCCTGGTTGGCGGCTGGTTACCAAAGCGGTCCATCGATGCGCACAAGGGCACCTTCGGGAAGGCCCTGATCGTCGCCGGATCGGCCAACTACACGGGCGCGGCGATCCTGGCTGCCCGCGCGGCGGTGCGCGCCGGCACGGGCCTCGTCACGCTGGGCACACCAAGCTCCCTCCACAGCGCCGTCGTCCCGGCGATGCCGGAAGTGACCTATCTACTTCTGCCGCACAGCTTGGGCGTTCTCAACCAGCACGCCGCTCCGGTCGTCCGCGAGCACGCGGCGGGCTACTCGGCGATGCTGATCGGCCCCGGACTGGGCAATACCTCCGAGTCACAAGCCTTCCTGACAGCGCTACTGGGCAGTTCGGGCCAAAAACGCAGCACCGGCTTCATCAAGAGCGAGCACGGCGCCACGCCGGATCCCGATCTCCCCCCCCTCGTCGTTGATGCCGATGGCTTGAACATCCTGGCGACGATGTCTGGCTGGGCACAGCGTCTGCCGAAGGGCTCGATCCTGACCCCACATCCGGGTGAGATGTCACGACTGACAGGCCTCTCGACCCAAGAGGTTCAGGGAGATCGTCTCGAGATAGCCCGTGAGTGGGCCGACAAGTGGGAACACATTGTGGTGCTGAAAGGCGCTTTCACCGTGGTGGCAGCCCCTGGTCGCCAACCCATAGTCCTTCCCTTTGCCAACTCGGGCCTTAGCTCAGCCGGCACCGGCGACGTCCTTGCGGGCACCATCGTGGCCTTGCGCGCGCAGGGATTGGATGCATTCCCGACAGCCGTCGCGGGTGCTTACGTGCACGGTCTCGCCGGTGAGATTGCTACGATCCGGTTCGGCGCCGCCGGCACAGCCGCCACCGATGTCGTTGGAGCGCTCCCAGCGGCGCTGCGACGCCTGATGCCAGAAGCCTAACCCCCTTCACCCCATAGCCAGAGCCCCGCCCGATCTCAATCGGGCGGGGCTCTGAAGATCCTCCCGGAATCGGCCAAAGCCACCGGATCAGGCTTCCTCGACCGCCGGCTTCTTCAAACTCATGGCAAACCGGTAGCCCAGCGCCTTGCCCTCGGCAAGCTGCGCGTGCGTTGCGGCGCCTGGGAACTCCCAAGACTCGGTCAGATCCCAGTTCAGCTCCTCGGCAAGGCTGGCTACCTCCCGGCGCGCCCCGCCGCTCCAGCCGTAGCTGCCGAAGTAAGCCACCTTGCGGTCGCGGATCCGCTTGCGCCCCGCGATGTCCAGGACGTGCGCCATGGGAGGAAAGAGCTCCCCCTCGTAGGTGGGGGCGCCGATCAGGACACCATTGCGGGAGTAGAGGGACGAGAGAATGTAGCTGGCGTGGATGTGGCGCACGTCGTAGATATCGATGGGTACCCCAGCATCCGCAACCCCGTTCGCGACGGCGTCCACCATCTCTTCTGTGTTCCCGTACATTGTGCCGTAAAGCAAGGTCACGCCGACTTCCGGGCCCTCCAAGGCGTAGTTCGCCCACTTCTGATAGAGCTGCACGATGCGCATAGGATCCGAACGCCAGATCAGACCATGCGATGGCGCCACCACGCTGATGTCGTGATCCGCCAGTTTCTCGATGGCCTTGATGACAGGACGGGCAAACAGCGCGACGATGTTGGCGTAGTAGCGCAGCGCCTGGCGCTCGTAGAACGCCTGATCGTTGCACTGATCGTCGAAGACGGCACCTTGCAGCGCCCCGTAGCTGCCGAAAGCGTCGCAGGAGAACAGGACCTTCTGAGAGGTCTCATAGGTCATCATCGTCTCGGGCCAATGGACCATCGGCGTGCTCACAAACTCCAGCGTATGGCTGCCCAGCTCCAACCGCTCACCATCCTGGACGACGTGGATGCCCTCGGTGACATCGTAGTAATTGGCCAGCATGTCCTCGGCCCGCTTGGTGCAGAAGATCTCAGCCTTCGGTGCGATACGCCGCAACGAACGCATCACCCCCGTATGATCAGGCTCCATGTGGTTGACGACGATGTAATCCAAGTCCGCCGGATCTACCACTTCGGCGATCTGGTCCAACAGCGCGTTGCTTTTGATGTCCTTTGCCATATCAACCAGAACACTCTTCTCGTCGTTGATGACGTAGGAGTTGTAAGAGACACCTTCGCTCGTGATGGGCCATAGGCCCTCGAACAGATCTGTGGTGCGGTCATTCACCCCGATCCAGTAAATCCCGGACTTCACCTCAATCGCCGTCATAGCACCCTCCCCGTGCGGCAAGCCCGCTATCCTGATAACCTAGATATCCTTGTTCATTATCCGAATAAGGAAACGGAAGTCAACAGCAGCCGAGCGACCTACATTCGCTCGGCTGCCAAGCTACGCCCAACAAACTGGGACGGTGCGGCAACGCACGATCCCAGCCGGTGCCAACGCCTCAGTGCGAAGGGGCGGTTGTCAGCACCGCGATCCCCGCAATCGTGAGCACCATCCCCAAAGCCGTCTGCCAGGTCAGCCGCTCCGCGCCGAAGATGAGGCCCGTCAGGGCACTGAACAGCGGTGACGTGAAGGCGATAGGCATCACCTGCGCCAACGAACTCGCACCACGCAGTGCGGAGTAGAACGACAGCATCCCCACCGAACCGGCGATCACCCCGCCCCCGATCACCATCAACAGGAGTGCCTTGGGGCCCGCCTCGGGGATCGTCTTCCACTGCGGGAAGCTCACAGCACCCAGAATGACCAGCGCCACGGCGGTTCGGATGGTGATGCCCACTTGGGGTGTCAGATTCCCAAGGGCCAGGCCTCGCTTCTCAAAGAAGCCCCCCACCCCCCACGCAATCGCCGTAATCAGGGCAAAGATCTCAGGTCTCATCCGGTCTCTCCAGAGCCAATCAGTCGCTCAGTGTCCAGGTAAGGTCCTCGGTGAGGTCGACTTCGTACTCCTCCGTCAATGTCTCACCTTCGCAATCCGCAACCTGCAGATCGTAGGTCCCAGGCTCAACGTAGAACACACGCAGCCTGTCGGGCTGCAGGCTCTCCATCTCGCCCATCTGGTCGTCGCCCCAGTCCTCAGCCGTGGTGGGTGAGATGAAGACGTAGCACACCTCGGTGGTCGACTCGTTGCTCACGACGAGGCGCACCGTGGCGCCCGATGCCCCCGCTGTAACCGTCGTATCGCTGGAGACCTCCCAAGCCGTGGCCATTGCAGCCTCATCACACGTCTCCAGGCGGACATCATAGGTCCCCGCATCCATCCCAAAGACACGGCTGGCGCCCGGCTTGATCATCTCGTCGGAACCCAGCTGGTCATCGCCCCACGTATCATCGCTGCTCTCCGAGATCAGCACATAACAGATATCGTCGGGGCTGCGGTTGACAACCGTGATCTCCAGATCCCCCGAACCCACCGGCGGCTGGGACCCACCACCGTTGTCGGATCCCCCGCCACCGGCCAAGGCATTGCACGCAAGGGAAATCGCGAGCAAAGCCAGGACCAGAGATAGGAGCACTGAGCGTTTCATGGTTAGCCTCCTGACAGATGAGAAGTCTACGACCGAAATGGGCAAAGCCGTCTCGGTCAGTGAAGGAACGGGACAACTTAAGCGCATTATACTGGAACACACACCCCGACACAAGCTTGGGCAACGGTGGAGAAACCACCGCAATCAGGTAAAATGGCGCCGAAAGGACACCTAATGCGCATCGGCATCGTCACAGGGGAATACCCACCTATGGAAGGTGGCGTCGGGGCCTTCACCCGAGAACTGAGTCTGGCACTCAAAGACCTGGGGCACGAAATCCACATCGTCACAACCGCTATTGGCGATGCTCAAGGGCCTGTCCAGGAGCGCGGTCTGGCGGTGCACCGCCAGATCCCGCGGTGGGGGCGGATGGGCATCCAGAAGGCGGGGCGCCTCCTTGAGCAGATTGCGCCCGATATCGTCAACCTTCAGTATGAGATCGCTGCCTACGGGATGAGCGGGTGGATCAACCTATTGCCAGGCGCTTTGATGCGGAAAGCGATGGCGCCCCTGGTGGTGACCTTTCACGACCTGCTGCCGCCCTATCTCTTCCCCAAGGCGGGGATGTTGCGCCAACAGACGGTCTGGCGCCTGGCTCGGCATGCCGATGCCATCATCGCCACCAACGCGGAAGACCGGCGCATGCTGGAGCCCAAGGTCGGGTCGCGAGGCATACCCGTGCGCACGATCCCGATTGGCAGCAACATCAGCTCGGACGTTGCGCCAGACTATGACCGGGCGAGCTACCGGGCGCGCTATGGATGGGCGCACCACGACCTTGTGGTGGGGTTCTTTGGGTTTATGAACCGGAGCAAGGGGATCGAAGCCCTGCTCCGAGCTGTGGCCCTGCTGCGCAGCCGTGGCGACCGCGTCCAGTTGCTCTTCATCGGCGGTAGAATCGGCACCAGTGATGCGACGAATGCGTCCTACGCTGACGAGATCGATGGGATGATCGATGACTTAGGCCTTGCCCCCGTCGTCCATCGCACGGGCTTCGCCTCACAGCGTGAGGTCTCCGCGGCGCTGAAGAGCGTTGACGTCTGCGCCCTGCCGTACCGCGACGGTGCAAACCTGCGTCGCGGCACCCTACACGCTGCCCTGGCGCATGGCTGCGCAATCATCACCACAACACCCAGGGCGATCGTGCCTGAGCTTGCTGAAGGTGCCAACATCGTCCTCGTGCCGCCGGACGACCCCGGTGCGCTGGCAGATGCGATCTGCACGGTCGGCGCGGATACGGGGCTGCGCGCACAGCTCGGGTCCGGCGCAGCTGAGCTTGCTGCGCGCTTCACCTGGCCCCGGATCGCAGCAAAGACGGCGGCGTTCTTCGAGACGCTGGTATGATCCGATGGTCGTGGATTCGGACGTTGAAACTATGAGCCAGTCTTTCCCCCGATCAAGGCCCGCGCGCATCATCTTGATCGCCATCCTTGCGGCTTTCCTCACGATCGCCACGGCCTACAGTGTCACCGTGCCCGTCTTCGAGGC
>JAFGNI010000186.1 GCA_016927095.1 Anaerolineae bacterium
AAAGGCCAATATCTCCGGACGAGTATCATCGATCTGATGCCGGATCCGGTGCGTCCTCTCTACGCCACGCTCGGTCTGTCTGCCATCAACCAAGGGTTGCAGGGGCTGATGAAGGACATATTCGGGGCGCCATCAGGAACGCTGCCTGACGAGACCATGATGACGATCAACGGCTACGCCTACATGGACGCCGGCTACACGCCGAAGCAGATACTCCTGCTGATCCGGTACATGGTTCCAAAGTTCGGGCGTCTGCTTCGTACCGGTGTGCGCTACTGGCAAGAGGAGATGCATCCTGCCTACGTCGAGACCGCAGACCGGTGGGAGGAGGCGGACGTTTCGTCTCTAGCCCCGTCCGAGCTCCTGGTGGGCGTGCGCGAGGTGGTGGAGGAAGCCTCACAACACCTGGGCTCTTTGATGGTGAGCACGATGGGCCCATCCGCCGGCGCGGAGGCCCTGTTCACCAACGTCTACGAGAAGCTGGTGCGCAAGAAAGGCGACCCGCCTGCACCTGCGCTGCTGCTCGGCTTTGACAATATCCCCCTAGAGGCCGAGAAGACACTCTATGATCTCGCACAGTGGACCAAGACACAGCCTGCGCTGGCGTCCTACCTCGCGGCAACGCCAACGGAAGCGGTCATTGGTCAGGTGGAGGTGGAGGCGCCACCAGCCGAGGTGGCGGCGGATCTCTGGATTGCGTGGTGCCGGAGGTTCCAAGCCTACCTCCACGACTACGGCTACGCGATCTACTACCTTGACTTCACTCGCCAGCTGCCGATGGACGATCCTGTCCCGGCGATCGAGGCTTTGAAGCTGTACATCACGGGACAGGGGCGCAGCCCCTACGAGCGCCAGCAGGCTTTTGAGACGCGCCGCGAGACTGCGCTGGCGAGCATTCGCGCACGTATCAAGGGGCTCCGGGCCTGGGCCTTCGAGAAGACGCTCACCTGGGCCCAGCGGCAAGTGCCCCTGCGAGAGGACGGCATCGCTGAGATCGGTCGCGGCTACCCCGTTTTGCGCGATATGCTGCGCGAGTTAGGACGGCGCTTCATGGACGCCGGCGCCCTCGTGTCGCCTGAGGACATCTTCTGGATGGAGATCGCGGAGGTCGAAGCAGGCGTGGCTGCTCTTGAGGCTGGCAGACCGCCAGACGGCCTCGTCGCAGTGGTTGAGGAGCGCAAGGCACAGTGGCGAGCGCAGAAGCGCGTGACCCCGCCGCCAATGCTGCCCCCAAAGAGCAAGTATATGGGCATCGATGTCAGCGCCTTCACCCCTGAGGAGGGCAACGTCGAGGGCACGGGGGTGATCAAGGGGTTGGGCGCCAGCCCCGGTCGGGTCACCGCCCCAGCCCGGGTTCTCCATGGGCCGGAGGACTTCGACCAGATGCAGGCCGGTGACGTTCTGGTGGCCTCAATGACCACGCCGGCCTGGACCCCACTCTTCGCGATGGCGGCGGGCGTGGTCACCGACATCGGAGGGCCGCTGAGCCACGGCTCCATCGTGGCCCGGGAGTACGGCATCCCGGCTGTGATGGGCACTGGATCGGCCACGAAGCTGATCCACAGCGGGCAGACGGTCACCGTCGTTGGCGACACCGGCGAGGTCCTGCTGGGAAACGGTAACGCCTACCCCTGACAGGTTTGACGCTGACCCTGTCAGGGGTGCGCTGCAATCGCAAGTTACTTCAGGAAGCTCTGACGTGGGGTCTTTCGCTCGCAACAGCCCCGACCGAGGCGTAGTATGACGACACAGACGACAGACCGCCGGACATTGCTCATTCTGTCCTTCGCCCTTGTCGTTGTGACGCTGGGCTACGGGATTGTGATTCCCGTCTTTCCCTTCGTCATTGAGGTGCTGGGTGGCAGTGGGCGCGACATGGGCATGCTTGTCGCCCTCGCTGCGTTGATGGAGCTGCTCTTCGGGCCGGTGTGGGGCAGCATCTCCGATCGTGTGGGCCGCAAGCGCATCCTGATGGTGGGCATTGCCGGCTACGGCCTCTCACTTCTCGGGATGGGGTTGGCACGGCGCATGTGGGTCCTGATCGCCAGCCGGGCGCTCTCTGGCGTGCTCACGGCGGCGACGATGCCGACGGCGATGGCCTATGTCGGCGAGTCAACGAGCACGGAGGAGCGCGGGGCTGGCATCGGGCTCCTGGGCGCGGCTTCCGGCCTTGGGATTATCCTGGGCCCTGGCGTGGGTGGGTGGCTGGGAGGCACTTCGCTATCGCTACCGTTCTTCGTGGGCGCCGCGCTGGCGTTCGTGTCTCTGCTCCTCGTCTCGCTGCTACTGCCGAGATCGCAGTACGGCGAGGCCGGCGCTGCCTTTGCGTCCTCTTCCACGGCGCCGGCTGCTAGCGCACGTGAGAACTGGATCGTGCGCGCATGGCGCAGTCTGAGCGGCTCAGCCGGCTTCCCGCTTCTGTTGCTCTTCATCGCCAGCCTGGGTTTGGCCAACTTCGAAGCCGTCTTCGGCCTCTACGCTGCGCGGACCTTCGGTTATGGACCTGAGCGGGTCGGCACCATCCTGCTGGTGATCGGCGTAGTCACCACCTTGGGCAAGGGGCTGCTGACGGGCCCGGCGACCCGGCGCTGGGGTGACGGCGCCGTGGTCAAGGGCTCAATGATTGCCGGCGGCGCTGGCTACCTGATCTTGTTGGCTGCCTATGACTACCTCACCGTCCTCTTGGCCACCGGTTTCTTTATCCTATCGAAGACCGTCCTGCGCCCTGCGCTGCTCTCTCTCATATCCAAGCGCTCCGGCCACGGTCCCGGGGGTGGCCTGGGCACTCTGATGGGGGCGGGCAACACCGTCGTCAGTTTGGGGCGGGTCATCGGTCCAATCTGGGCAGGTTTCGCCTTTGATCTCGACCCTCGCTATCCTTACCTGAGTGGAGCTGCGGTGCTGGCGATAGGGTTCATCATCAGCCTGTTTGGCCTTTCGGGCGAGGCAGGGCGTGCTGTCTGACGAGACAGACAAAGAAGGCCGCTTCTCGCCCACGGGGGAGGCTGTGCGTCTCCGCCGGATGACACTCGCCGATATCCCCTTGGGCATGCGGCTGAAGGCCCTTGCCGGCTGGAACCAGACGGCGACGGACTGGCAGCTGTTGCTGGATGCCGGGATGGGATGGGTCGCAGCCTATGGGGGCGTGGACGCCGGCACCGCCACCCTGGTCACCTACGGCGACGCTTTCAGCTGGATCGGCATGGTGCTGGTGGATCCTGCCTATCGCCGCCGCGGCATCGGCACAGCCCTGCTGCGCACGGCGCTCGCCGAGGCCCAAAGGCACGGCGTTCCCAGGCTCGACGCCACGCCACAGGGACAGCCGCTCTATGAGGGTTTGGGGTTCCGGAACGAGTACCGGCTCAGCCGGATGATGCGTCCGATCGGCGGGATCGTGGTGCCCGATGCGGTTGCTGTGGAGGGATCCGCCGCCCCTCTGACCTTGGACCGAATTGGGGACGTCCTGCGCCTCGATGTGCCGGTTTTCGGTGCGGACCGTCGCCTGATCCTGGAGGCACTCCGGATGCAGGCACCACGCTACGCTCGTTGTTGGCTGGTGGGGGATCACGTCCGGGGCTACTGCTTGGGACGCTCCGGCAGCCGCTGTGAGCAGATTGGCCCTATCGTCGCTGAGTCCGTTGATGTGGCCACTGCTCTCCTGGCTGAGACCCTCAAGGCTTGCGCACAGCGCCCCGTCATCATCGACGCCCCGGACGATAAGGCAGATTGGGGAAGCCGGCTCCGGTCGCTGGGGTTCAGCGTCCAGCGATCGTTTTCGCGGATGGCCCTCAGTGACCGGCAGCTGCCCGGTGACCCGGCGAGGACCTTCGCGATTGCCGGTCCAGCCTTCGGGTGAGTATATATTGAAGAGAAATAATTGACAAAATGTCGGCAGTGGTGTACAATACACCATGAGATGAAGGTAGGACCAATCAACAGGAGGGATCGATGAACAGTCGCTTGCAGCGCGCATTACCCATCATCAACATTGTGACGACCGTCGCAGTCATCACCATCAACATATTGGCCAACGCCCTGCCCCTTAATGGGCTGGACACGGGCGAGATCTCCGACCGGTTTGAGATCTACTTCGTGCCGGCGGGTTATGTCTTCAGTATCTGGGGCCTCATCTATCTTGGGATGATCGCCTTTACGGTCTACCAGGCACTCCCGTTGCAGCGCGATAACAAGACGGTACAGAGCATCGGCCTGCTCTATGCATTGAGTGGCGTCGGCAACATCACATGGATCTTCCTGTGGCACTATGAGGTCTTCACGCTGACCCTGGTGCCGATGCTGGTCATCCTCGGCTCGCTGATCGCCATCTTTCTGAAAATCTGGGCGCACCGGACCGAGCTGAGCCTTGCGGAAAGATGGACGATCGCAGTGCCTTTCAGCGTCTATTTGGGCTGGATCAGCGTCGCGACGGTCGCTAACGCGACGCAACTGCTCTACTACCTGGATTGGGGACAGTGGGGCTTGAGTGCAGAAGTGTGGGCTATCGTGATGTTGCTCATAGCCGCTGCCATTGCGGTCATCATGAGCATCCGGCACGGCAACTTGGCCTACGCCGCGGTCTTTGTCTGGGCCTACGTCGGCATTGCAATAAAGCACAACGACGTCAATGCCGTGATGTTGCCCGCCGCTATGCTGGCCGGCATCATCGCTCTAGCCGGCATCGCTGGGGTCCCGTTGAGCAAGGGCCGCCGCATGCCCCAGAGCTAGCGGCTTGCCAGCAATGCCCCATCTGGCGCGTTTCTGAAGATATCGACCAGCCGGATCCACAGGATCCGGCTGGTTCTCTGAGCAACTGCCACGCTGAGCAACGGGGCATGTTCGGGAGTCCGGGCGCAACAGCTCCAGTCCATCTCTGCCCGCTGTGGCAGCTGAGCTTGGCCAGAGTTCGGTCCCAACAGCCGATCGCTTCCTAGCTTCTTCCGCATTTCGCCCCCCGATTCGCTTGTTCTCCATTCGCGCATTTGCTCATTACTCTCCCGCCCGTTTGTTGATTTCCCCATTCACCCTATACTCGCATCCATGAAAAGATCACGCTATCGCTGGTACGTCGCTGCTGTCTTCTTCCTCTTTTTGCTGCTTCATCAGGCAGATAAGCTGCTGATTGGTCCGTTGACCTCAGCCATTATGGAGGACTTCCAGATCAACGAGGCGCAGATGGGCGCCGTCTCCAGCCTCGCCATCCTGGTGGCGTCGGTCCTCTATCCGCTCTGGGGCTATCTGTACGACCGCTATGCAAGGTCCAAGCTCCTGGCTCTAGCTTCCGCGATCTGGGGCGCGACGACGTGGCTCAACGCACTGGCGCCGACATTCCCGGCCTTCATGGTCACACGATCCAGCACGGGCATCGATGACTCGAGCTATCCTGGTCTCTACAGCCTCCTCGCCGACTACTTCGCGCCACGGATCCGCGGGAAGGTCTACGGCCTCATGCAGATGTCCGGACCGCTGGGCTTCGCAGTGGGCACCGTCCTGGCGACAGCGCTCGGTGGCGCGCTGGGCTGGCGACGGGTCTTTTACATCACCGGCAGCCTGGGCATCGCTATCGCGGCCCTCATCTTCTTCACCGTGCGCGAGCGCCCTCGCGGCAGCGCCGAGCCCGAACTGCAGGACGTAGATGAGCTCGCGACCTATCGCATCGACTGGCCTGCGGTGAAGCGTCTGTTTCGTAACCGCAGCCTGCTCTTGATGATGGCTCAGGGCTTCTTTGGCGTCTTCGCGTGGAATGTGCTGATCTTTTGGTTCTTTCGCTATCTGGAGGCCGAGCGCGGCGCGACCCCTGGACAGGCCATGGTGACGATGTTAGTCGCTATTGCCGCGCTCTCGGTGGGTTACCTGGTGGGCGGCTCGCTGGGGGACGCTGCCTTCGCCCGCACACCTCGGGGCCGGGCTCTCGTCGGGGGTGCCGGTGCACTGGTCGCCGCTGGCTTGCTTTTCATAACCATGCAGGTGCCGGTGGGCAATCCCACACTGTTCACGGTGATGTTGGCCATTACCGGCGTGGCACTCTCAACGACGGCGCCGAATGCGATGGCGACGGTGCCAGACATCACCGCTCCTGAGGCGCGCAGCACCGCTCAAGCCGTCAGGAAGCTAGTCGAGGACGGGGGGGCCGCCTTGGCGCCCTGGCTTGCCGGCCTGATTGCGGTGCGCGCCTCCCTACACCTGGCGATTGTCGTGGTCTGCACCAGCACGCTGGTGATGTGCGCGCTGATCTTCGGTGCTGTCGCTTGGGTACTCCCGCGCGACGTCACAGCGCTGCACTGTCTGATGGCTGCCCGCGCCCGAGAGCTACAGGATTGATGTGGCATCTCTGTCCCTTCTGCTGCAACCAGCAGGTGCGGACAGTGCTGCGTTTCAGTTCAGAAATGGCGCATTGTGAATCGTGACTTGCGATCCCCACACAGGAGGCCCAGTGAACCCCTACGATGATCTCAATGTCTACTACGGCGATCTTCACAACCACTGCGGTATCTCGTATGGCCATGGGAGCTTGGAGGACGCGTTCAAGAACGCGCGCGAGCAACTCGATTTCTGCTCCGTCACGGGTCACGCTCTTTGGCCTGATATGCCCGCGCCCGATCCGAAGATCCAGTACATCATCGACTTCCATAAGGCGGGGTTCGCCCGGCTGCGCGAGGGATGGGAGTCGGTGCAGGCGATCACGGCGGCGTACCACGAACCCGGCACGTTCCTTACCTTCCTCAGCTTTGAGATGCACAGCGGCGCTGATGGCGATCGCACCATCCTCTACAAGGGGGCGGAGGGGCCGTTGTTGCAGGCGACCGGACTAGATGATCTGCATACCCAAATCCGCGCGTTGCGGGCGTCGGGCACCGGTGTGATGGCCTTTCCGCACCACATCGGCTACAAGCAGGGGCAGCGGGGGATCAACTGGGCCACCTTCGACCCGGAGTTCGCCCCGGTCGTGGAGATTATCTCGATGCATGGCTGCAGCGAGGGCGACGAGGGGCCGCGCCCCTTCCTGCACTCGATGGGGCCATCCGACCACGCGAGCACGTGGCGCTATGGGCTGGCCCAAGGCCACATCGCAGGCGTCCTGGGCTCCACCGATCACCACAGTGGCCATCCGGGCAGCTACGGTCACGGGCGCACGGGGTTGTGGGCGACCGCCAAGACCCGGGATGCCATCTGGGAGGCACTGGAGGCCCGGCGCACCTATGCCCTGACCGGGGACCGGGTTGTGGTGCAATTCGCCATCGACGATCAGCCAATGGGATCGGTGTTGTCCTCGGCAGGGTCCCGGCGACTTGCATACCGCGTGGTCGGCGGTGCTCCGCTTGACAGCATTGATCTGATCAAGAACGGTGAGCTATACCGCCGCGTCTCGCGCTGTGACGTCGTCCACGATGAAGAAGATGGTGAGCTCGTTCACACCAAGTTGACACTGGAGCTGGGGTGGGGCGCGCGGGGTGAGCGGGTGGATTGGGACGTTCGTTTCGGCATCTCCGACGGACGCGTCATCGCGGTGGAGCCGCGGTTCCGCGGTCCGGAGGTTGTGGCGCCCCAGGAGGCCGACGAGACGGGACGCGCGCATGCCCACACCTCGCATTGGGAACGGCAGGACGCGCGGACGGTCTCGTTGCGCACGGTGACGTACGGGAACCCGAACAACCTCACCCCTGCCACCCAAGCCATCTGCCTTGAGGTGGAGATGCCCGTTGATGCCGAGGTTGTGGCAGAGATGAACGGACAGACGACCTCCTATCCGTTGGCCGCGCTGTTGGCCGGCGCTAGAGCTGGTCGTCTCGGTAAGATTGATTCGCCCGCCTACCGCTTCCACCGAGCTCCCCGCTGGTGGGAGTTGGCGTGGGAAGGTGAGTTCGCAGACGCTGCGTCAACCGGGGACGATGCCGATGTCTACTACCTGCGGGTCCGTCAGATCAATGACCAATGGGCTTGGACCTCGCCCATCTGGGTCCAGCCCTAGCGGAGGGTGAGATGAACAAACGCGATGTGATGCTGTCTCTGCTGGAGTCAGATGTCTCTCTGCCCTACGTTCCGGCGGCGTTCTTTATGCACTTCGGCCCGGCGTACCGTGAGGGGCAGGCTGCGATTGACAAACACCTTGCCTACTTCCGCAAGACGGACATGGACTTCGTGAAGATCCAATATGAGAAGACCTTTCCTCCCATCCCCGGCATCCGGACCCCAGGCGACTGGCAGCACATGCCCGTCTATGATGAAGGCTTCTACGAGGCTCCCCTGGAGGTGGTCAAAGGCTTGGTAGCGGCTGCCAAGGACGAGGCGCTGGTGCTGGTCACGCTCTATTCACCCTTCATGTGCGCGGGTCACACCACCAGTGATGCGCTGATCGCCGCACATTTGGAGGACGACCCGGAACGCGTCAATCCCGGCTTGGCGGCGATCACCGAGAGCCTGCTGATTTTCGTGCGGGCGTGCATCCGCTTGGGCGTGGACGGGTTCTATGCCTCGACCCAGGGCGGTGAGGCGCACCGCTTCGCGCCGTCGACGCCTGGCTCTCCCGGCATCTTTGAGACCTACATCAAGCCCTACGACCTGGTTCTGATGGAGGAGATCGATGCTGCCTGCCCCTTCAACATTCTCCATGTCTGCGACTACCAAGGCAGCTACGATGATCTGACACCCGTGCTCGACTACCCCGGCAACGTGGTCAGCTGTCCCCTTGAGGTCGGCGGGGTCGAGCTGCCGCCGTCTGCAGCCGCCGCATCCTTCGGGCGACCCGTGATGGGCGGACTCGACCGGCACGGCGTCATCACCTCAGGCGATCGGAGCGCGATCCGGGCGCGGGTCCAGGAAGTCCTGAGCCAGGCGCCCAAGCGCTTCGTGCTCGGCGCCGACTGCACCGTGCCCAGTGAGACGTCCTGGGACGATCTGCGGTTGGCCGTTGATACCGCCCATACATGGAGGAGATGAGCGTGCCTGACACGCCGCGCTTTCCCTTGGAGCCGGTGACGTTGATGCCCATCGGCTACGTCCGCCGCGAGGCTACAGAGCGTGGGGGTGCCAGTGGCATCGAGGCCCTGCGGGCGGAGACAGTCCAGATCGTGGTTGATCGCCGGTTTGCCGATGCGCTGCTGGAGGTTCACCCTGGTGATGATCTCGTGGTCCTGACCTACTTCCACCTCGGTTCCCGGGATGTGCTCCAGGTCTTTCCCCGCGGAGACCGCAGCCGGCCCCGGCGCGGTGTCTTTTCCACCCGCAGCCCCGACCGTCCGAACCCCATCGGGCTGATTACCGTCCGCGTCCTGCGTGTCGATGGCAACGTGCTCCATGTGCGGGGTCTGGACTCCCTGGACGGCTCGCCGATTCTCGACATCAAGAGCTACTCGGAGGGCTTCGACTCGCCGTACGAGGGGTAGGGGCCATCGCATCCAAGTCGTGCTGCGTCCGGTGGCGATGTGTGGGGCACACCCAAGGCGCAGCCTTCCGCGTACTAGGTGGGGCGCACCAACGGCAGGTGCACCCCACCGGGGCGCCCCACCGAGGTGGTCCGGTTCCAAAGGGGTTGGGTCAGGTGCGATTGGGCCGGGGCAGAGGCGATTTGCGTCCCTACGAACCTCTGATATACTCCATGGGGTTTGGGGTGGCCCGAACCCGCAGAGCTCTATGGCAACCAGAGAGATCGTGAGACTACCGGGTTTGGCCGACGTCCATGTACATCTTCGCGTTCCCGGCGGAGAGCACAAAGAGGACGTTCGCAGCGGAACCGCCGCCGCACTGGCAGGTGGGTTCACGACCATTCTCGCGATGCCCAACACGCACCCTCCTCTCGTCACCCTCGCCGGCTATCGCGCTGCCCAGCGGCACGTTGAAGAACGGGCGCTCTGTGATGTCCATCACTTCGCCGGCGCATCCTCAGCACACACCGATCAACTTCCTGCCTTGGGACGCGAGGCGGTCGGGCTGAAGGTCTATATGGATCAGACCTATGGCCCGCTGCGCGTTGACGATCTGGCGTCCTTGCTGGCTTGCGTACGGGCTTGGCCTAGGGACAAGGTCATCGCGTTTCATGCTGAGGGGCGCAGTCTGGCCATGGCGATTGGCCTGGCAGCGGCGTTCCGCCGTCCTGTCCATATCTGTCACGTGAGTGGTAAGTCGGAGATCGAGCTGATCGCGAGAGCGAAGGAGCAGGGGCTGCCGGTCACCTGCGAGGTCACGCCGCACCATCTTTTCCTAACGGAAGCGGACGCTGCGCGCCTGGGACCGCTGGGCGATATGCGCCCCCGATTGGGCACGCAGGCGGACGTCGACGCCCTCTGGGCGCACCTGAATACGACGATTGACTGCGTCGCTACCGACCACGCCCCGCACACGCTGACCGAGAAACACGGCGCTGATGCACCCCCCGGCGTCCCCGGGCTGGAGACGGCCCTGCCTTTGATGTTGACTGCTGTATCGGAGGGGCGGCTGAGCATGCCGCGGCTGGTGGCTTTGATGGACACGAACCCACGGCGCATCTTTGGGCTGCCCAGGCAACCAGAGACCTGGATTGAGGTTGACCTCGGGCGGACATACACCGTTACGAATGAGAGGCTCCATACCAAATGTGGATGGAGCCCCTTTTCCGGAATGGACGTTGTGGGTTGTGTGCGTTGCGTCCAACTGCGGGGACAGGTTGTCTATCAGGAGGGGGAGATACTGACTGGTGACCCAGGTTCGTTGTGAGAAGGCCCGCTCTGGCGGGCTTTTTTTCTGCCAACCATCCAAGGAGGGAAGGTTCGATGGAACACGTGAAAGAGCTGCCGAAGTTGTTTGATCTCAAGGAGGTGCCGGGCCCTGCGGTCCATGCCAACGGCTTAACGGGCCAGGACATCATCGCTGTCGACCAGTTCGATCGCGAGAAGCTGTCCTATCTGTTCAAGCGCGCACACGAGATGCGCGAGATGGTGGAACGCGTGGGAAGCTGCGATCTGCTTAAGGGCGCCGTCCTGGCTTGTCTCTTCTATGAGCCCAGCACCCGCACGAGTGCTTCTTTCATCGCCGCCATGGAGCGGTTGGGCGGCAGGGTCATCCCCATTACCCAGGGCGTCCAGTTCAGCAGCGTCAGCAAGGGGGAGAGCCTGCCCGACACGGTGCGGACGCTGGAGCAGTACGCCGACGTGATCGTCCTGCGACATCCTGAGGTGGGGTCATCGAAACTAGCGGCAGAGGCAGCAACCGTGCCCGTGATCAACGCGGGCGACGGCATCGGTGAGCATCCGACGCAAGCACTGCTGGACCTGTTCACGATCCAGGAGGAACTAGGCCGCATCGATGGGCTGAAGGTGGCGATGGTGGGTGACCTGCGCTATGGGCGCACGGTGCATTCCCTGACGCGGCTCCTGATGCAGTACGATGTCAGCCTGCGTTACGTCTCACCCGAGATTCTGCGGCTGCCGATGGCGCTGATGAACGAGCTGATCGACCGCGGGATGAAGGTGCGCGAGACCCACGATATCGCGGATGTCATTGAGCATGCTGATGTTCTCTATGTCACGCGTGTTCAGAAAGAACGCTTCAGCGACCCTGCCCAGTATGAAGAGGTTAAGGACTACTACAAGGTAACCCCAGAGATCATGCAGCGGGCGAAACCAGGGATGGCGCTGATGCACCCGCTCCCGCGGGTGGGTGAGATTGACCCATCGGTAGACAGCGATCCGCGGGCGGCCTACTTCCGTCAGGTCCGAAATGGGATGTACGTGCGCATGGCGTTGCTCGCCGCGGTACTGGGCAAAGCATAGCGAGGAGGAACTATGTCGAAGAGCTTTCAAGAGAAGCTGACGCAGTCCGTTCAGGCCAACAACTCTCTTCTCTGTGTTGGTCTCGATCCTGATCCAGCCCGCATGCCGGATGGCTTTATGCCGGAGGCGACGGAGGCTGATCGCATCCGCGCGTTCTGTCTCGATATCATTGATCGCACGTCTGATCTGGTCTGTGCCTACAAGCCGAATGCAGCCTTCTTCGAGCAGGCCGGTCCTGAGGGTATGGCAGCACTCCGTGACGTGATCGCGGCGGTGCCCGATGGGATTCCTGTCCTCCTAGATGCCAAGCGAGGCGACATCGGCAATACAGCCAAGGCGTATGCCCGGGCGGCTTTCGAGGTCTGGGGGGCTGACGCGGTTACTGTGAACCCCTATCTGGGGCGGGATAGTGTCACGCCCTTCCTCGAACATGCAGGCAAAGCTGTTTTCTTGCTCTGCCACACGTCCAATCCATCCGCAGCCGAGGTACAACACCACGGCACGCCCCAGCTCTATCAGCATGTGGTCCGGCAGGCGCGCGCCTGGGGGGATACCGCCCAGATTGGCTTCGTCGTGGGGGCGACGCAGCCACAGGCGTTGAAGGCGGTCCGCCGTCTGGTCCCGGAACACTGGATCCTCGCTCCCGGCGTCGGTGCCCAAGGCGGCGATTTGGCCGAGGCGCTGAGCTCTGGGATGTCGGCCGAAGGGAGCGGCGTGATCGTGCCTGTGGCGAGGAGCGTGCTCTACGCCTCCGATCCCCGCGTCGCAGCGATGGAGATCCGGCGACACATCAATGCCTACCGAAGCGGTGGCAAGGCGCACCGCGAACTGATCTTGGCCCTTTTCTCCGCTGACTGCGTTCAGTTCGGCGACTTCACCCTAGCCTCTGGGCAACACTCACCGGTCTACATCGATCTGCGGCGGGTGATCTCCTACCCGGAGCTTTTCCAGCAGGTTGTGGCCGCGTATGCTGACCTCATTGAACGCCTGACCTACGATCACATCGCGGCGGTGCCTTACGCCGCCCTGCCGGCGGCGGCTGCCATCGCGATGCGCATGCGTCGACCGCTGATCTATCCCCGCAAGGAGGCCAAAGATCATGGCACCGGACGGGACGTGGAGGGCGCTTTTGAGCCCGGTCAGGTCGCGGTGGCCATCGAGGATGTGGTGACGAGTGGTGGCAGTGTGGTGCGCGCCATCGAGGCGATGGAGGCCGCCGGCCTGGAAGTCGACGATGTCGTTGTGCTGGTGGATCGCGAGCAGGGCGGGCGCGAACAGCTTCAGGCGCACGGCGTCCGGTTGCACGCGGTGCTCACGCTCAGGGAGATCCTCACAGTGCTGCGTGATGTCGGTGCGATCGACGCTGAGACCGTCAGGCGGGTCCAGGCCTACCTGGCAGCTGCGTGAGCGCGGTGTGACACAGGCAGATCTAGCTTGTTCCCTGCTGGGATTGCGTCTTCGCAATCCCATTGTCCTCGCGTCCGGTGTCCTTGGGACCAGCGCGACCTTACTAGTCCGGGCGGCAGCGGCAGGCGCGGGGGCGGTCACAGCCAAGAGCTGTGGCCCTACGCCGCGGTCCGGGCATCCTAATCCTGTCGCCGTCGATTGGGGCCACGGGGTCATCAACGCTATCGGTCTGAGCAATCCCGGCGCCGCAGCCGAGGTGGCGGTGCTGGTTGAAGCGAAAAAGCGGCTTGTTAGCCTGGGCGTGCCGCTCCTTGCCAGCATCTTTGCGGGCACTGTCGAGGCCTATGGGGAGGTCGCTGCAACCATCGCGCAGGCTCGTCCCGACGTCATCGAGGTTAACATCTCATGTCCCAATGTTGCGGACGACTTCGGGACACCGTTTGCTGCCAGGCGCGAGAGTGCAGCCGCCGTCACCTCGACCGTCAAGACGGCAGTCGGCGACATCCCCATCAGCATCAAACTGGCGCCTAATGTCCCGAACATCGGGCGGATCGCCAGCGCCGTCGTCGAGGCGGGCGCCGACGCCATCACGGCGATCAACACGATGCCGGGGATGGTCATCGATGCCGAGGCCGGGCAGCCGGTGCTGCACAACCGCACCGGAGGGATCTCCGGCCCCGCGCTCAAGCCCATCGCGCTGCGCTGTGTCGCTGAGATCGCCCAGGTCGTCGATGTGCCCATCATCGGCACGGGCGGCGTGACGACGGGACGCGATGCCGCAGAGATGCTGATGGCAGGCGCCACGGTTGTCGGCGTTGGCTCCGCAGTCTGGTACCGCGGCGTCAGTGCCCTCGGCACTATCGCCGAGGAACTCGCGACGTTCATGGCGATGCAGGGTTATGCTACGCTCTCCGACCTTCGCAGGCTGGCGTTGATAAAGGGGGCGTTTGAACGTTTGAACGTTCGAACGTTCAAACGTTCAAACGCTCCATAGAGAGAGGAGCGCGATGTACCAGACCTATGTGGTGGCTGAGACGCGAGACGAGAACGCGCGCACGCGGACGTTGGTCCTCGATGGCGCGCTCCTTTCAGAGCCAGGTCAGTTCGTCATGGCGTGGCTGCCTAGCATCGGTGAGAAGCCCTACAGCATTGCTGCCGCGGACCCCCTTGCGCTGATGGTCGTCGCGGTCGGCCCGTTCAGCGAGGCACTCCATGCCCTGGAGGTGGGCGACCGTGTCTGGATCCGCGGTCCGTTGGGACAGGGTTTTCGTTTGCCAGATGAACCGGCGGGGAAGCGTCTGCTCCTGGTGGGGGGCGGCTATGGTGTCGCGCCCCTCCTCTATCTCGCCAGCGAGGCCCGTGCTGCCGGCGCCACGGTAGAGGTCTGTATCGGCGCGCGCACAGCCGAAGACCTTCTGCTCGCCGGCGCTTTTCGTCGACTCGGCTGCACAACACACCTGAGCACGGAGGACGGCTCCGCCGGCTATAGGGGTCTTGTAACGGACTTGGCCCTGGGGGCGATGACCCTGTCATCACCCGATGCCGTCTACGCCTGTGGACCTGTGCCGATGCTGGAAGCGGTGGAGATGCTCAGTCGCTGCCATGGTCTGCCACACCAACTCTCTTGGGAGGCGCGGATGCGGTGCGGCATGGGCCTCTGCGGCGAATGCGAGGTCCACGGTCGCGATGTCGATGGTTGGCTGGCCTGCCGCGACGGACCCGTGTCGCGAGGTTAGCGTCAACCCTACGGTATTGCCTGCGTTGTTCTAGTTCTGTCTGCCGTTTGCCCGAGCGGCGTCTTATGCTACAGTCTGGATACGTCGCTAGACAAGGCCCAATGACCTCCGGGTCAGACCGCAAGCCATTCAGGTGGGTGAAGGAACGACGATGCCACAGCCTGCTGAGCCCCATAGCGCTAACCCATCAGGCACGCCGCTGCCGCGGTTGTTGCGCACCAAGCTCTTGGTGCCCCAAGTTCATCCTGAGGTGGTGCCGCGACCGCGCTTGCTCTCCCGGCTGGATGGTGGTCTCCGTTGCCCATTGACGCTGGTCTCCGCCGCAGCCGGCTTCGGCAAGACGACGCTGCTCAGCGCGTGGATAGCGTCCCGTGGCATGGATGCGGCGTGGGTCTCCCTGGATGAGCGGGATGATGACCCCCGCCGGTTCTGGGCCTACGTCATTGCAGCGCTCCAGACGCAGTGGCCGGAGGTCGGAGCGACCGCCGCCGTGATGCTTCAGACCCCCCAATTCCCGCCGATTGAGGGCGTATTGACCGAGCTGCTCAACGACGTGGCTAGCCAGGAGGGACAACACGTTCTCGTCCTGGATGACTATCACGTGATCGACGCAGAGGCCATTCATCACGGTATCGGCTATCTGGTCGATCATCTGCCGCCGCAGCTGCGCTTGGTGTTGTCCAGTCGCACGGATCCGCCACTTCCGTTGGCTCTCCTGCGAGCGCGGCGACAGGTGCTTGAGCTCCGCAGCGCCGACCTCCGGTTTACCTCAGACGAGGCCAGCGCGTTTCTAAACGAGGTGATGCGTCTTAGTCTGGACGCCAACGACCTTGCGGCTCTGGACACCCTGATCGAGGGGTGGGCTGCCGGTCTGCAGTTGGCCGCTCTCTCCCTTCAGGATGTCGCAGATGTTGGTGCGTTTGTTGGGTCTTTCTCTGGTAGTCACCGCTATGTCTTCGACTACCTTGCGCACGAGATCTTCTATCGACAGCCGGAGACCCTGAGGGCGTTCCTGCTACGGACGGCTCTGCTGCCGCGCCTCAGCAGCGACCTCTGTGAGGCCGTCACTGGGCATGAGAATGGCCAAGCGCTGCTGGAAGCGCTGGAGCGCGCTAATCTCTTCGTCCTCCCCCTCGATCGTGAACGCCATTGGTACCGCTACCATCGTCTCTTTGCCGATTTTCTGCGGGCGCAGATGCGTGACCAGCTTCCTTCTGACGAGATTGCGGATCTGCATCGCCGCGCGAGCCACTGGTTTGGCATGCGAGAGGAGTACGACGATGCCATCTCACACGCGCTCGCCGCCGAGGATGTGCCGGCGACTATGGCGTTGGTGAGGCGGGCCGCCAAGGAGCAGTTCAAACACAGCGAGCTTCAGACCTTCCTGGGGTGGCTTGGGGCGCTCCCGCGGGAAGCTGTGGCGCGGGATGCCTATCTCAGCATGGCCGGCGCTTGGGCTGCGCTGGCGTTGGGACAAAACGAGCCAGCTGAGTCCTATATCAGATCTGTTGAGCTGGCCCTTGGGTCTCCAGACACGGCGACCGGGAAGCAGCTTTTGGATCGAGTGGCGGGTGTGCGCGCGGAGGTCTCGGTGATCCGTGCCTCGTTGGCCTTCAATCGGATGGACCTTAGCGCTGTGAAGCGTCTCTGTCACGAAGCGCAGACTTACATGGCTGAAGGCCAGGATGGTGTCTTCAACGACCGCGTCTCGTTGCTGGGCATTGCGGCCTTTGACCAGGCGCTTGCGAGGGAGTTCAGTGGTGAGACCGATGCGGCTGTGCGCGCCTTTGAGCAGGCAAACGTGCTGCTGCGGGAGGACGAGAACAGCCACGTGCTCCCCATGTCGATCAGCCATCTTGCGCAGCTGCAGGTACAGCGCGGGCAGCTGCGGGCTGCAGCCGCGACCTATGAGGCCGCTTGCGATTCAGTGGATGTTGGCCCGGCGCGCTCGCCCTTGGGTGGATTGGCGTTCACCGGGATGGGATCGTTGCTCTACGAGTGGAACCATCTCGATGCTGCCGAGACGTATCTGCGCCAGGGCCTGGAACTGGGCCAGCGGTGGTCCGAGTGGGAGATCCTTCTGGCGGGCTATACGGGCCTTGTCCGGATTGCCTTGGCACGGGGTCAGGTCGCGTGTGCGAGCGAGGTCCTCGAGAAGTGTGCTTCGGAGGCGGAGCGCATGGCTGTGGCTTGGACTCAGCCCGTGGTCCAGGGACTGCAAGCTGTTCTGGCCCTGCGCCGGGGTGAGGTTGGGGTCGCTGAACAGTGGGCGGCGCAGACCAGGCATCTGGATGCCGGCCCAATTCCCTATCCCCTGGAGGCGCAGGCGCTGCTGCTGGCTCAGATCTGCGTGGCCCTGGGCCAAGTGGATCGCGGCTTGGATTTGGTCTCCCGGCTGCTGCCGACCGTGCGCCAGGGTGGGCGCTACGGCAGGGTGATCGAGGCACGGGTCATCGAGGCTTGTGCACGCGCGGCGCAGGGCGACCGGCCCACGGCTCTCACAGCGCTGGCGGAGGCGCTGCAGCTTGCCGAACCTGAGGGCTACGTCCGCACCTTTGTGGATGCTGGTGACCAGCTCATCGCCCTGCTCCATGAGGTTGACGTCCTGCCTGGCTATACTGCGCGTCTGCTGGCTGCCGCCAGCGAATCAAAGCCGGAGCGCATGGGTGACACAACGAAGGCACCTCAGATGGTGTCCGGGGCGTCTGATGCTCCCATTCCCCCTGAGGCCCTCTCTGATCGCGAGCTCGAAGTCTTGGCCCTGATGGCCGAAGGGATGACCAACCAGGCCATCGCCGATAGCCTGTTCATCTCTATCAACACCGTGAAGACCCACGCCCGCCATGTCTATGAGAAGCTCGGCGTTCACAATCGCGCGCAGGCTGCTCACAAGGCCGCGGAGCTTCACCTCCTCGACTGATGAAGAAGCCGGGGCACCGCCCCGGCTCTTCTACCAAGGTTCGTCTGAATCGATTTCGTAGAGACGTCCCCGCTGGGGTGTCTCCCCGCTCATCCCTCACCTGAACGGGTGATCCCCGACACCAGGCCAATCACCCGTGCGAATCACTAGCCCTGATGATGACGTGGGCCTTCCTGACACCTATACTGTAGTCGAATCGAGCCACAGGAGGGTAGGTATGCGTGAGAGCGCGATTACGGTGAATAGATTCCGCAAGTGCTACGGTGATGTTGTCGCCGTGGATGACATCAGTTTTGTGGTGGCGCCGGGTGAGGTCTTTGGCCTGCTGGGTCCCAACGGCGCCGGCAAGACCAGCACCCTGGAGTGTCTGGAAGGCATTCGCCAACCCACCGCTGGGACGCTGGACGTGATGGGGGTAGATCCCACGCGCGATGGCCGAAAGCTGCGCAACCTGATCGGTGTGCAGTTGCAGAGCTCCGGATTGCCGGCGACGATGCGGGCCGACGAGGCGATGGCCTTTTTCTCGGCCTATCACGGTGTTGCCCCGCGCTACGATCTTCTGGACCGTCTGGGCCTGGCCGAGAAACGCGACAGCCAGTATGCTGAGCTGTCGACGGGGCAGCAACGTCGCCTGGCTCTGGCGCTGGCGATCGCCCACCGCCCCAAGGTCGTCCTTTTGGACGAGCCGACGGCAGGCCTGGATGTGGCGTCGCGAAGTGAGCTCCACGATCTCATCCGGGAGCTCCAAGCAGAGGGCACCACCATCGTCCTGGCGACGCACGACATGGCTGAGGCCGAGAAGATGGCGGACCGGGTGGCGATCCTGTTACACGGTCGCTTGGCGGCTACGGGTACGCCCCGCGAACTGACGGCAACCGGTGACGGGCTGACGAAGGTCTCCGTCAGAACCGAACGATCACTCCTCACCACCAACGGCACCGCCTTCCCGGCTGTGCACCAGCGCAATGTGAAGGACGCGTATACCATCTACTTCAGCCGGGATCCCGGGCCGACGGTAAGTGCCATCCTCGCCTATCTATCGGAGAAGAACGACACCCTGATCGACCTGCGCGTCGAGCGTCCGTCGCTCGAAGAGCGTTTCTTGGAGATTACAAGCACCGGAGGTAT
This sequence comes from Anaerolineae bacterium, assembly GCA_016927095.1. Next base: position 18,933 of record JAFGNI010000186.1, read on the forward strand.
GGCATGACGGCTCTGATGCACCATTTCACCTTTGAGTTCAAGACGGGTCTGCGCAACTCCACCCTCTTGCTGATGAACTACCTCTTCCCTCTGGGGTTCTACGCGATGATGGGATTGGTGATGACTCAGATCAACCCGCTATTCGCCGAGACGATGATCCCCGCGATGGTGATCTTCTCCGGTCTGGTCAGCACGCTGCTGGGCATGCCCGGCCCGCTGGTTGAGTCTCGCGAGGCCGGCATCTTCCGGAGCTACAAGATCAACGGTGTGCCGGCTGCTGCCATCCTGCTGATGCCTGCCCTGACAACGGTCTTTCACGTGTTGATCGTGGCGGTCCTTATCGGGCTTACGGGAGCACCACTCTTCGATGGCTCGGCCCCCACGCGCTGGGTCCCGTTCGCGCTGGTCACCTTGGTGACCGTGCTCAGCTCGGCTGGGACCGGCTCTCTGATCAGCGTGATCGCGCGGGATTCACGAGCGGTCGTGCTCGTCTCGCAGCTGGTTTTCCTGCCATCGATGCTCATTGGTGGGCTGATGATCCCGCTGGACGTCTTGCCCTCTTCGGTGCGCCCCTTCGCATTCTTGCTTCCGGCGTCGCACGCGATGCAGGCCTACTTGGGCTTTGCCTACGAGCAGACGACGCTGCTCTCGCCCTGGATCGCTGTCGCCGTCCTCGGTGCCAGTGGCCTGATCGGCTTCGGTCTGGCGATCTATCTCTTCAACTGGGACAGCAAGAATGAAGCTCAGCGTGGGCATCCTGCGATGGCTCTTTTGGCCCTGATCCCCAACGTCATCGCGGCGCTCCTGATGCTATGAGCGGGGCCCAGTCAGGGGAGGCTCGCCAAAGCGGGCCTCCCCGTTCCATTCCTCGATTCCCGGACCACGTCACGGTTTGAGATGACTCCCTCGGACTCCTGCAAGGCCTCAGCCTCGTTATTGGCATCCTGGTGCGACCGAGAGCTGGCGGCGGGTCTGAACCACCGGTTGACGATCGTTCGGGTGCCCGATGGGGGATACCCGGACGTTGCTCAGGACCTGATCAGACGTTGGGCGCGGGTAGCTGTTGTCCCGGTGGTGATGCTGCCCCTGACGCGCCAAGACTGTTGCCCAGAGTGCCTGCTTGATCACCTAGAGGCGGCGCTGATGGCGGAAATCGATCCCGTCCCGAGGTCTCGGCGCTCACCTGAAGAGCGCTTGGTCGATCTGATCAACGGCTTGATGGGTGCATCGCAGGGACTGGCCCTGGTCCTGGTCGGTCTAGAGGCGGTCCTGTCGCCAGAGGTCCGGGATCTCATAGAGATGTTGGTAGACTACCTGCCGCCCGCCGTGCATCTCTACTTCGTGACTCCTATCCGGCTTCCACTGCGCAACCTAGCTCGCCTGCGGGTGCGACGGCAGCTGCTGGAGATCGTCTGTGGCCATAGCGAGTCACCTGACTCGGCTGACGGCGGGCCCTAAGCAGGGGCCACCGCCGGGCTGACCGTAGCATCCCTTAGGGTGACGATGTGCTCTGGGTGTGCCAGGCCCACCGGCGAATCCCCACGGCTCACTATCTACAGGATGCCCAGTCCATTCAGCAACACGATCGCCAAGAGCAAGGGGGTCACAAACTTCACGATCAAGGTGTAGGCTTTGATCACAATGCCGTTGCGCTCTGCGCCCTGATTGGAGAGTGCCTGCTCGATGTTCCTCGGCCCCCATACCCAACCCACGAAGAGCGTGATGAAGAGGCCGCCCAGGGGCAGTAGGATGTTCTGGGTCGTGAAATCGTAGAGGTCGAAGAAGGTCTTGCCGAAGACCGTGACCTCCGCCAGTGTGCTCGATGAGAGCGCCGCCGTCGAGCCGATGGCGGCTAGAAGGAAGGCCGTGCCGACCGTTGCCGTCCTGCGGGGTACGCCCCACGATTCGTTCACGAAGGCCACGGGTACCTCGATCAGAGACAACATAGCGCCTGTTGCCGCCACCGCAGCCAAGATGAAAAAGAGCACGAGGAATACGCCTCCCAATGGCATGGAAGCGAAGACCGCCGGAATCGTGATGAAGAGCAGCGATGGTCCTGCCGTTGGTTCGAATCCAAAGGCGAAGACAGCAGGGAAGATGGCCAGACCAGCCAACAGCGAGACGCCCAGATCGCCCAACATGACGCGGGTCGCCGTTGCCGGGATGTTCTGGTCGTCCCGGAAGTAGCTGCCGTAGGTGATCATCGTACCCATCCCAGTGGAAAGCTTGAAGAAGGACAGTCCCACAGCGGTCAAGACGGTGAGCCACGTCACTTTGCTGAAATCGGGTCGAAAGAGGAAGGTGACTCCCTCGGCAGCGCCGGGAAGCGTCAGTCCGCGCACGGCGACCGCGATAAGCAGTATGAAGAGGATCGGCATTAACCGCTTGGTCGTCCGCTCGATCCCTTTTGAGACGCCTAGCATTATGATCGCGCTTACCCAGGCCAGCACAATCCACTGCCAAACCAGGGACTGCAGGGGATTTGAGATGAGTCCGGAGAAGGCCTCGGATGTGGCCGCTGGATCTGTGGATAGGATGCTCCCCCTGATGGCTTCGACGATATAGGCGAAGACCCAGCCCGCGACTTCGGTGTAGAAAGCCATGATGAGGAAGGCAGCCAACACGCCCATGGCGCCAACTAGCCACCAGGGCTGCCGTTTCGGCGCCAGTGTGCGCAGTGTTGTGATAGCATTGGCCTTTGCTCGGCGACCCAACATCAACTCCGAGATCATTGCGGGCAGGCCGACTAGCAACGTGCTCAGCAAGTAGACGGCGACAAAGGCGGCACCGCCGCTCTCCCCGGTCAATGCCGGGAACTTCCAGATATTGCCCAGGCCTACGGCTGAGCCCAGCGTCGCTGTGATGACGCCCAAAGTTGTCGTGAAGCCATCTCTCTGCGCCGAAGGGGTTGTCATTGCTGCCTTGGCATGGGAAGTCTTCGTTGCCGGGGATGTTCGCTTACTCATAGTGGTTCAACTGCCTCCCTTCATGTGATGCGAATGGTGGATCCGTGCCAGGTACACACAAACGCCCCCTATCCGCAATGGATGGGAGCGGTTGGTTCCGGCGTAGGCTAGATGCGCTAGAGCCCGGCGTCAACGTCGTCCATTATCGTAGCTCGGATGAATCTGTCAAGGAGGTTGTGGCATGCAGACAGCTACGGGCCTAGATGGCTCAAGTTTACCTGCTCTGTCCGTTCGGAAACAAGGCCAAAGCACGCTGACGTAGGGCTCGATTGTCCTGATAAGGCGAGCTGGCCATTGTGTCCGGTCGGGAACGTTCTATACTGACCGCGGTGGGGTATTTGTGACTGCCGCGGGCGGCGTAGGCCGGTCTTGGGGAGGCAGATGAGGGAGCCATCACGGCTGCGGCGCACCTACGCCCAGGCCTATGCTTGGGCGGCGGAGCGTCTGTATCACGAATTGGCCTGGGCGTATGAGGTCGTCGCGTGGCTGGTGAGCTTTGGGAAGTGGGATGTGTGGCGGCGACAGGTCCTGGCGCACGTCGTTGGTGAGCGGGTGCTGGAGATTGGCTTCGGGACGGGGGTGCTGTTGGGGGTTGCGGCAGGGCGTTTCTCGGTGGTCGGCCTGGATCCTTCTCCAGAGATGCATCGCGTCGCGGGGCGACATCTCGTACAACGTCGCCTGGCGGTACCGCGCGTTCAGGGTAAGGCGCAGGCGTTGCCCTTCGCGGCCGGGTCATTCGATTCGGTGATTGTGACCTTTCCCACCGGCTACATCTTCGACCCCGATACCCTCGCGGCTATCGCTCGCGTGCTGTCAGCGGATGTCGATGGGCGCCCAGGACGCTGCGTCATCACCGGCCTGGGATCGCGATCGGATTATCCCGTTGTGCAGCGGGCCCATAAGGGTCTGCTTGGTGGCGCCGGAGCGGATGCCGTCGCATGGTTCGCCGAGCAGGTTACGGCGTTGGGTTTCCGGGTTGTTGTCGTCGATGATGCTGCTTCGCTGATTCGCATGCCGGTGCTGATCTTGGAGCCCTTGCCAACAGAGGTGGTCGGGAGAGGGGAGGGGGCCTATGGGTAAACAAACGCCGGTTCTGCGCGGTCGGGTCTCGATCGGTGCCCGAATCGGGAGGCCTCGGTCTGGGTGCCGCCTGCTTGCCATCCCTGAGGGACCTGCTGCGGCCTATCGCGTTGCCCAGCTCGATGACTACGGCGGTCTCTCGCGTCGGGATTTCCTCTGGCGCGCGCCGGTTGGTCTGCAGGTGTCCGCCCGCGTCTCTGCCCCGGATCTGCCGGGCACCTGGGGATTTGGTTGGTGGAACGACCCCTTCAGCGCGCAGTTGGGCATACGCGGCACGTCGCGGCGGTTTCCGTCGTTGCCCAACGCCGCGTGGGTCTTTTACGCGTCGCCTGAGAACCACCTTGCACTGCGTGATGACCATCCCTCCGACGGTCTATTAGCCGCGACGTTCTCTGCTCCGGCGATTCACCCAGCGGTGTTGGCGCTGGGGATCCCTGCTTTGCCCCTGCTCCTGTGGCCACCGGCAGCCCGCCTGATCCGCTGGCTGGCCCGACGCTTTGTCAGCGAGGATGCCGCCGCGCTGGACCTCGATCCCACAGCTTGGCACACCTATGAGGTGATGTGGGGGCGCAGCTCAGTGAGCTTCAACGTCGATGGCACTGAACGCTTCGCGACGCCCGTAGCGCCAGAAGGCCCGCTGGGCCTGGTGATATGGATCGACAACCAATATGCGGCCCTCCGGCCCGATGGTCACCTGAGCTTCGGCTCCCTGGCCAATCCGCATGCCTGGCTTGAGATTGCGGACGTGGAGCTCTGGACCGGGTTGGGCGGCGACCGGTGATGGCAACCGCAACGGCGGCTGCCCACCCGAACCTGGCCCTGGTCAAGTACTGGGGCCAGCGCGATCCGGCGCTGAACATCCCCGCCAACGGATCCATCTCCGTTAACCTGAGCGGCGCGACCACGACAACGTCGGTGACCTTTGACGCCGGTCTAGCGGCGGACACGGTATACCTCAACGGGGCTCCCGCGGATGCGGAGACCGCCCACCGGGTGCGAGTGCATCTGGACCGCGTGTGCGCACGCGCAGGCGTTCGGGACTGCGCCCAGGTGGTCTCGCATAACGACTTCCCCGCCGACGTAGGGGTGGCCAGCTCGGCCAGTGCCTTTGCCGCACTCTCGCTAGCGGCTGCGACGGCCGCGGGCCTCTCTCTGAGCACGCAGACCCTCTCGATCTTGGCGCGCAAGGGATCGGGTTCTGCATGCCGTTCAGTGCCCGACGGCTTTGTTGAGTGGTTGCCCGGCTGCGATGATGCCAGCTCATACGCTCGTTCGCTAGCGCCCTGCGACCACTGGGATCTGCGGGTGATCACCGTGGCTTTCGCCACGACGCCCAAAGCCGTCCCTTCACTCGAGGGCCACCAGGCTGCGCCGAGCAGCCCCTTTTACCAAGCGCGACTTCACGAGGTGATGCGCACTTTGGCCGGTGTCCGTGACGCCATCCTGGCACGCGACTTCGATGCCCTGAGCCTGACCGTAGAGCGGGAGGCGCTGTCGCTCCACGCCGTGGCGATGACGTCACGACCCGCTGCACGTCCGTGGGTGAGCGGCATCCTGTACTTGGCGCCTGAGACGGTGCAGCTGCTGCACGCCGTGCAGGGTTGGCGCCGCGATGGGCTGCCGGTTGCCTTCACGCTGGATGCTGGCCCCAGTGTCCACCTGATCTGCGAGGGGCCTCTGCTGCGCCAGGTGCTGGACGCGCTCGACGCGGCGGCGCCCGACAGAGCGACAACCATCGTGAGCCGCCCGGGCCGCGGCGCCTGGTTGGTTCAAGAGAACGACGGGGCTTCGGCCCCGTCGGATACATCTTGTATCTCCTAGCGTACGAGCGGCGGGCCCGCGGGCTAGACCTCTACGGCGCCGCTCCTGCCGCCCCCATCACATACGGCGTAGTTGACCCTGTATGCTGTCCCGAGCTGCCTAAATGACCGTGTTGTCAGGTATCACGACGCTCTTGGGTACCACGACGAGGCCGTCTTTGATCACGTAGGTGTCCGTCTCGACGTCCTCGTGGCCTTCGTGGTCGCGGATGACGACATTACGCCCGATGCGCACGTTCTTGTCTAGGATGGCGCTCTCGATCACACTGCCTTTGCCGACTCCCATATCAGGGATGCCCAGGCGTCTGTTCTCTTCCAACTGCGCCCGGGTCTCGTAGAAGTCAGCACCCATCATAATGACCCGTCGCAAGTGCGCGCCCGGGTTGACGATGCTGCGCAGACCGATCACACTGTCAGCCACAGCCGCATTGTTGATACGACACCCTGGGGCCAGGACGACACGGCGGATCGTGGAGTCCATCACCCGGCTGCCGGAGAGGTAGCGGGCCCGGGTGTAGATGGGCCACTCAGGCGCGAAGAAATCGAAGGGTGGATCAGGGGTTGTGAGCGCTAAGTTGGCCTCATAGAAGGCCCGCATCGTCCCGATGTCCTCCCAATACCCTTCAAAGGGATACGCGTAGACGCTCAGCCCTTTTTCGATCGCGGCAGGGATGATGTGCTTCCCGAAGTCTGAGCCGGATTCCTCGCGCAGCAGGTCGACCATACACTGTGTGCCGAAGACGTAGATGCCCATAGAGGCCAGGTAGGGCTTTTCCCCGTCCAGACTGACCAGATTAGGAAGGTCTTCCTCTGGGGGTTTCTCCTGCCACTCTGTGATGCGCCCCTCGCTATCGGACTTGAGGATGCCCAGAGACGGCGCTTCTTGAGCGGAGACGGGCTGGGC
>JAFGNI010000761.1 GCA_016927095.1 Anaerolineae bacterium
CCGCGGCACCGCCTACGTGCGATGCTGCGTACTCTCAACCCCAATAACCTGAGTGCGCATGCCCTCCGAGGCCCGACTTGTTTGAGAAAACATGCAGAGCTCGTACACGACTGACCCAGCTCGTCGATTACGACAAAGACAGTGTCCCCGACCCCGCCCCGGCGGGCGACCAGGGACGGTCGCCCCTACGAGGCAACGGTGCCTCGTAGCGCTGGGCGGGCCTGATAGCTGACAGCTGACAGCCGATAGCCAACTGCCGGCTGTACTCTCCACCCCGAAAGATCCGAGTACGCATGCCCTCCGAGGCCCGACTGAACCCTCCAACCCTGAACCCTCGCTCCTGCCTACCCCGCCTCCTATTCGTCGATAAGAAGGTTGGGTTCGAGACAAGGCCTGAACGGAATCGGCTCCCACTGCATGTCCCCAACAGATGAGAGGCCATCGGTTGCTCCTCCATCCTCGAAGGCATGACTCGGCGAACCGGCCCAGAGATCGGAGACGGCGGCCGTCAGCGGGGGAAGCACTCCGGACTGACGCCTCGTTGGGTGATGCGAGGCTGCCTGCCACAGGAGAAGAAGAGCGGCTGCAGCCGCCACCTGGTAGAGCGGAATCCGCAGCGTCAGCAGTCGCATCACCGGCGGGTGGGGGCGATGTGTTCTGTCATAGCGCGCCATCAGCCGGTCCCGGAGCGAGCGAGAAAGCACCGGTTCGGGTGCGAATCGGAGGGCTCCGAGCACGCCCCACGCACGCCGGTGCAGAGTGCGGCACACGGGGCATGAGGCAAGGTGATCGCGCACCCGGGCAGAGAGCTGCCCATCGATGACCTCACGCAGCTCCTCGTCTGTCAGATGGCCGTGTGATAGTGCTGTCATGCGGTTCTCACCTCCTCCGCTTCGTCACGGGCAAGCAGATCACGAAGGTCATGCAAGGCGCAATGCATGCGGGTTCTGGCGGTCGCGGGCGGAATGGCCAGGATGGCGGCAATCTCATCGTACGGCAGATCGAGCCATAGACGCAGTAAAACCACCAGCCGCTTGGGTTGCGAGAGGGTGCCCACCAGACGACGGGCAAGCAGCCGTGTCTCTACGGGCAACATGCCAGTGTCGGAGTCGTGACCGGTCAGGTGCGACATCCACTCCTCACAGGCACGCGCCGATGACCCGCGGCGCTGTGCGCTCTTGCGGCCGACATTCAGCGCGATGGTGAATAGCCATGCACGAAAGGCGCCTCGGGGCGTGTAGGAAGGCAGCGCGTCCATCACCTTGCAGAATGTATCATGAACCATGTCTTCCAGTTCCGCGTCATCCGCCGCAAAGGTACGAAGCATCCGTGCCACCCGCCGCGCGTACCGGTCATACAAGGCTCCAAACGCCTCACCCTCACCTTGGGCAGCCCGAACGGCCAGGAGCTCATCGGCCCAGTCTGATCCTGTCGCGGCTTCGACCTCGTCGCTCACCGCCCCGCCAACTCCTCCAGACGCTGGATTACGAGCGCCTCATTGTGGAACCGGGCGATGCCGAGGCCGATATCCGCCAGACGGGCAGCAGAATCCCTGTCTCCCGCCTTCTTTGCATCCTCTGCGGCCCGGAGGAGCACGTGCAGGTAGTTGATGAGCGTCTTCTGCTCGGCGGGGCGAAGATCCCATGGATACGTCCAATCGGTGGCGCTGTCCAGCCGGTACGTATCGCGAAACAGGGTCAATGTCTTCCTGTGGTCGATGGCCTCGACGTTGCCACCAAGGGCATCGACCCGGGCGCAGAGCCCCTCAATGGTCAGTGACCTCTCAGTCCCCAACCTGTCCAGCGGCACGGTCAGCGACACGTAGATCGGTCGCTTCTTCGTCTTGACCAGCTCGCGGATCACCGCCAAAGCACCGCTGATCTTCCCCTTGTCGACGTCATTCTCGATGTCGGGGAACCAGTCTGCGTGGGCTTCACGCATCGCCTTGGCATAGGAGGGACACCGTAGCAGACTCTGGTTCAACACGATCACATCGTCCCTGAAACCGCGCCCCGCTTGGAGCGACACCAGAGGATACGTGTCGTTGTCTCCGTTGGTGACCACCACGGCTCCTTGAGGCAAGCCCGCCAGGATATTGTACCCAAAATCCCAAATCGGCACGTGGATAAGCCGGCGCTCATATATCTCTCGAGCGGTCTCGCGGGCCCGGTCAATGCTTCCTGTGCAGGAATGCAGGCCATAGAGACTGTAGAGCACGTCACCATATGTCGGGTCGACGGTGCGGGCGCGCTCAAGCATCTCCCGAGCCTTTGCCATATCGCCCTCTTCGCCGCGTATCCAGAGCTGGCAGGCATAGAGGTCCAGCGCCCGGGCGTAGGTGGAGTCGAGTTGCACGGCCCTGGCATAGTGCGCAAGGTAGACTTCCTGCGCCTCGCCGGCATAGCGATAGGCCTGCCCCACGTTCGTGTGGCCCTCCGCGCTCTCTCCGTTTCGCTCCATATACTCGGTCCATTGCTGTGCCAGTGCGCGGTAGGCGGCAGACGACAGTGTCTTCTCCCGCAGGCTCACCACGGGTTCAGGGGTGCGTGCATACCCTGAGGCACACACAAAGACAACCAGACACAAGAGAAATCGCTTCATGGAATTCCTCCAGAGTGAGATGATCTGTCCATGGGAATGAACGCCCGGGTATCTACTGGTAGAATCCCCGAGAGGGTGCGTATGTTCATCTCACTGCCTGCGGCCATGGCATTGGCGATTCCGTGAGGTCAGCGAAGTCTCTGTGTGTCTCCGCCCGTAGAGGCAACGGCGCCGTGCAGAGCCGTGTGGGGGCGGGACTCTGTGCGGAACCGGCTCGTCGATTACGACAACGAGTACGGCAACGATAGCGATACCGACCCCGAGGCGGGCGGGCGACCAGGGGTGTATGGACAGTGTAGGAGGGCCTTCAGGCCCGACATGGGTGGCGTGTCGCGGCTGAAGCCGCTCCTACAGAGAAGCCGCGGCACCGCCTACGTGCGATGCTGCGTACTCTCAACCCCAATAACCTGA
>JAFGNI010000762.1 GCA_016927095.1 Anaerolineae bacterium
TACGACTAGCCGGCGGCGGCATAACCCGCTAACTGCACAGGATCTTATGACCGTTTTCCGAGATCTCTCTCAGCATATTCTGGACATCGCTGAGAACAGCGTCGCCGCTGAAGCGGATGTATTGCACATTGACATCGCGGAACTCCCGGAGGCCGACCGGCTCAGCATTGTTGTCCGGGATGATGGACGGGGCATGACGCCGGACGTCGTCGCGCGTGTCACGGATCCGTGGGTCACCACGCGGACAACCCGCAAGGTTGGCCTGGGGATCCCCTTCCTGAAGCAGACAGCCGAGATGTGCGGCGGCGAGTTTGAGATCACATCGAATCCCAGGGGAATGCACGCGCCGGCCGGCGGGACGACAACGCGCGCCGTATTCCAGCTGAGCCACATCGACCGCCCCCCGCTGGGGGACGTCATCGGCACACTGCTGTGCGTGGTGGTCGGCAATCCCCAGCTCGATGTGGTCTATCACCACCGCGTTGGGGACGAGGCTTTCGAGTTTGATACCCGGGAGATCCGCGAGATCCTAGGGGACGACGTTCCTCTCTCTGATCCGGAGGTATTAGCCTTTATTCGAGGCACGCTGACCGAGGGGTTAGCGGCAATCGGAGGAGAAGCAGCGCCTGAACCAGTTGTATAGGTAGCCATCCCAACACCCGGCGGATGGCCGAATGACACTTAATCATAGGCAGGAGGATATCCAAGATGAAGAGCCTGGACGAATTACGGAAGATCAAAGAACGTGCATTGGAGCGCCGGAAGCTGTCGGGTGAGGGTTCGCGAGCTCGCGTTGTTGTGGCGATGGGGACATGCGGTATTGCCGCAGGCGCTCGCGACACGATGACAGCGATTCTGAGCGAACTGGAACAGCGCGGCATCTCCGACGTGGTCGTCACGCAGACCGGCTGTCTAGGACTGTGCGAGTACGAACCCATCGTGCAGGTCCAGGTTGGGGACCAGGAGATGGTCACCTACGGGCATATCGATACCCAACGCGCCGCCACGTTGATTGAACAACATGTCATCAACGGCGAACCTGTTGAGCAGTGGCAGATCAAGAAGTAGACTGGTCCCGGCGCACCTGCTGAAGCCAGCGATGCTGACCCGGTGATGTGTACCGGCGAACTGGTGATGTGTACCGGCACTTTCGCATCTACGGGCTGGCTGTCACGACACCGCGTGAGCTGCGATTCATAGGAGGTACGATGGCATATCGTGCACAAGTCATAATCAGTGGGGTCCCAGACGAAGCCCAGAAGGTCAAGACAGCCCTACTGGACAAGATGGAAACCCTCGGCATCGGCGACGAAATCGAAGTCACCGAAGCCAGTGGCATCACGGGCGGGGTGGCGGGCGTAGAGGCCCTGGTCTATCCGGACGCCATCCACTATGTCAACCTAACACCGGCGTCGGCTGAGCTGATCGCGGAGGAGCACCTCTACAAAGGCCGCCCTGTCGAAGATCTGATCTACCAGGGCCTCAAGGTCGAGCCCCTTCCCGAGCCCTCCACCAAAGAGGTCAGAGTTGTTCTGCGCAACGTGGGAAAGATCAACCCGGACAGCATCGAGGACTATATCGCCGAAGACGGCTACGCCGCGCTCGGCAAGGTGCTGACGGAGATGACGCCTGACGACGTAATCGCGGAAGTGAAGTCCTCTGGGTTGCGGGGACGGGGTGGCGCCGGCTTCCCGACCTGGCTGAAGTGGACCTTCGCCAGGAAAGCCTCAGGATCGCCCAAGTACGTGGTTTGCAACGGCGACGAGGGCGACCCGGGTGCGTTCATGAATCGCCGTGTTCTGGAAGGCGATCCGCACAGCGTGCTAGAGGGGATGGCCATCGCCGCCTATGCGATCGGAGCGACCCAGGGTTACTTCTACGTTCGCGCCGAGTATCCTATCGCGATCAGAACCCTCCGAACCGCTATCGAACAGGCCCGCGAATATGGGCTCCTGGGCGAGAACATCTTCGGCACCGACTTCAGCTTCGACCTCGAGGTGCGGATGGGCGCAGGGGCCTTCGTCTGCGGTGAGGAGACGGCGCTGATGCAGTCGATCGAGGGGAAGCGCGGGCAGCCACGCACACGCCCGCCGTTCCCAGCCACGTCTGGCCTCTGGGGCAAACCCACAAACATCAATAACGTTGAGACCTACGCGAACGTTCCCCAGATCCTGCTCAAGGGTGGCGATTGGTTTGCCTCGATGGGCACAGAGAAGAGCAAAGGCACCAAGACCTTCGCCATCGCCGGTAAGGTGAAGCGCACCGGCTTGATCGAGGTGCCACTGGGTGTCACTATCCGTGAGATCATCTATGACGTCGGCGGCGGCATTCTCGACGACAAGGCTTTCAAAGCAGTTCAGACGGGCGGTCCGATGGGCGGCTGTATTCCCGAGAAGTATCTCGATATGCCCGTGGACTACGAGTCACTGGCCTCGGTGGGCTCCATCATGGGATCCGGAGGCTTCGTGGTGATGGACGAAGACACCTGCATGGTCGACATCGCCCGTTTCTTCATGGAATTTGTCCAGGAGGAATCCTGTGGCAAGTGTGTGCCGTGTCGCGTGGGCACCCGCCAGATGTTCGAGATCCTGAACCGCATCTGTGGCGGCGAGGGACGTCCGGGGGACATCGAAGCGCTGGAGACCCTTGGAGAGTACGTCAGGTCCGGATCGCTCTGTGGTCTGGGACAAGGCGCGCCCAATCCTGTCTTAAGCACGATCGAGCACTTCCGGGACGAATACGAGGCGCACATCTACGAGAAGAAGTGCCCTGCCAGGGTCTGCCGCGCGCTCATTGAGTACACGATCGACGCCGCTACCTGTATCGGTTGTACTCGTTGTGCGCGCAACTGTCCGGTGAATGCCATCAGCGGCGCGCCGCGGCAGGTCCACGTGATCGACCCGGAGATCTGTATCCGCTGCGGCATCTGCGAGCAAGTCTGCCCGGTGGACGCCATCAGCCACCAGTGATTTGTACCGGCCCAGTAGGGGACGAATCAGCGAGAAAGCGAAAAGGCAGCTGTCGTAGACGCTGGCGGCTCGAAGCGAGATCTGGCATCTGGTATCTGGCATCCGGTATCCGGTATCCGGTATCTACCATCCAGCATCAGGTATCCGGTTTCCGGCTGCAAGAAAGGGGTATGTATGGAAGAGAGCCTGACGGTAACAGACAGAATAATTGACGCGCACCACGCAGACGAGGAAGCCCTGGTCGAGATCCTGCGCGAGGTCAACGACGAAAGTGGTGGGCACTTGACCCGCGCGCATTTGGGGCGCATCGCCGAACGCGTGGGCCTTCCACTCAGTAAGGTCTACAGTGTCGCGAGCTTTTACAGCCTGATCAGCCTCAAACCACTTGGGCGCCACATCATCCGCTTCTGCGAGGATGCGCCGTGCCACGTGGCAGGTGGCAAGGAAGTGTGGGAGGCGCTCGAACGCGAACTGGGTATTCCCTTTGGCGAGACGACGCTGGATGGCCAATGGTCACTGCTCACGACGAGTTGCATTGGTGCTTGTGCTGTCGGACCCGTGATGACCATCGACGACGACATCTACGGCAATCTGACGCCTGAGAAGGTGCGTGCGATCATCGGCCGCTACCGTGAAGCCGACCTCCAGCCGGTGAAGTCTACCGGCGGACCGGTGAAGTCTACCGGCGTTGCCACACAAGGAGGCCAAGCATGATACGATCAAGTGTGCTCATCTCTGGTGATCCGCTCAGTTTGTCGAGAGGGGCGGAGGAGACGAAACTCGCGATCGAGGCCGAACTGTCATTCTACGGTTTGGAGGACGAGGTACAGGTCGGATATACCGGGAAGGTGAGCCGCACCGATATGCTTCCCTTGGTGGTTGTCTATCCTGAAGGGACCGTCTATGGGCCAGTTTCTCCTGAGGACGGCGCCAAGATCGTTGAGGAGCATCTGTACAAAGGCCGTGTCGTCAGTCACTTGGAGGCGCCTGGCCAGGTCGCAACCGCAGGCTTCGAGCCGATGGGGCCGGAAGGCGGCGCCCTTACCGGACAGAAGCGCATCGTCCTGCGCCGCGCCGGTAGCATCGACCCCTATAGCATCGAGGAATACATTGCCGAGGATGGTTACTTCGCCCTGGGCCGAGCCCTCAGCGAGATGACCCCGGACGAGGTGTTGGGGGCCGTCAAGGACTCTGGACTCCAGGGGCGTGGCGGGGCCGGCTTCCCCACCGGATTGAAGTGGACTTTCGTAGCCCAACAGGCAGAGACGACACGATACATTGTCTGTAATGCTGACGAGTCGGAGCCGGGGACGTTCAAGGATCGCCTCATCGTCGAGGGCGATCCCCACGCCGTGCTCGAGGGGATGGCTTTGGCTGGCTACGCCGTCGGCGCTCAGGAAGGTTGGATCTACATCCGGGGCGAGTACGCGATGGCGAGCGACATCCTGAGCCACGCGATTGCCCAGGCCGAGGAGCTCAACCTACTGGGAGATAACATCCTGGACAGCGGTTTCTCATTCCATATCCACGTCCACGCGGGCGCAGGCGCCTATGTATGCGGTGAGGAGACGGCTCTGCTGGAGAGCCTGGAAGGCAAACGTGGTGTGCCGCGCATACGCCCACCCTATCCGACAGTCCGGGGCTTCCGCAATCTGCCAACGGTCGTCAACAATGTCGAGACCTTGGCCAACGTGCCGCCGATCATTCTCAACGGCGCCGACTGGTACCGCGCGATTGGCACGGAGCGCAGTCCCGGGACGAAAGTCTACACCATGCTAGGCGATGTGAACGTCACCGGGTTGGTTGAGACGCCGATGGGCACGACGCTCCGCGAGATCATCGAGATCTATGGCGGCGGTATGAAAGGCGGGAAGGCGTTCAAGGCCGCCCAGACCGGGGGATCCTCGGGCACCATCATACCGGCTGACTTCCTGGACGTGCCGATGGATTTCGCATCGATGCGCGAGCGGGGGGCGGGATTGGGCAGCGGCGCGCTCTTGGTCTGTGACGAGGACACCGATATCATCGACCTCGCCTATGTGCTGGTGCGCTTCTTCAAGAACGAGTCCTGCGGCAAGTGCACGCCCTGTCGCGTTGGCACCGCCCAGATGCTCGAGGCGCTGGAGCGCCTGCGTCAGGGTAGGGCCAAACGCGCCGATTTGGAGCGTCTGGAGGAGATCGCGAACTACGTGGAGGCCGCGTCCTTCTGTGGTCTGGGACAGGCCGCTCCTGTGCCGATCCTGACGGGTCTGCGCTATTTCCGTGATGAATTCGAGTCCCGCCTGCGGGACTAGCAACTGGCCGGTGACGTGTACCGGCGAACCGGTGATGTGTACCGGCAGAGACTATTTGATCGCCAAGGAGGCAAGGCACTTATGAGTGAGGTGCAAGTCACAATCAATGGACAGAAAGTGGCAGCCCAGAGTGGCCAGACCATTCTGGAGGTCGCCACCGCTGCTGGCATCGACATTCCGACCCTCTGCTATCATCCTGCGTTGACAGCTTGGGGCGCCTGTCGCATGTGCTTGGTCGAGGTCAAAGGCATGCGGGGGCTCCAGACGGCATGTACGTGCCCCGTGGCTGATGGCATGGAAGTGGAGACCGAGACGGAGTCCGCGGTCAATGTGCGGAAGTTCGTCCTGGAGCTGCTCTTCTCCGAGCGCAACCACTACTGCATGTTCTGCCAGATGAGTGGTGACTGCGAGCTGCAGGATATGGCTTACCGCTATGGCCTGGACCACTTCACCTATCCCCGGCCCTACGACAAGCTCCCGGTCGACGCGTCACGCAAGTACTTCATCATGGACCACAACCGCTGCATCCTCTGCACGCGCTGCGTGCGGGCATGCTCGGAGATCGCCGCCAATCACACGCTCGACATCCGCGAGCGGGGTGCCGAATCCATGGTCATGGCCGACCTTAACGTCCCCTTTGGTGAGTCCACATGCGTTGAGTGCGGCACCTGCCTGCAGGTCTGCCCGACGGGTGCCCTAGTTGACGCCCGCAGCGCCTACGGTGGTCGCGAGAAGGACGTCACCCACACCGAGACCACCTGTATGCAGTGCAGCGTCGGCTGCGCCCTGGATGTGGTCACGCGATACGACCGCTTGCTGCGCGTCGATGGCGTCTGGGACTCCGAGCCCAATGGCGGCCTGTTGTGTGTCGACGGGCGGTTCAAGCCGTTGTACGACAACCGTCAGCGCGTCAGGACGCCGATGGTCCGCCGCGACGGCAAGTTGGTCGAGACCGGGTGGAACGAGGCGCTCGACACCGTCGCCGAGAAGCTGAAGGCCGGCAACGTCCAGGGTCTGGCTACCTGCGCGACCACCAACGAGGCACTGGAGGCCTTCGCGAAGCTGTTTGGCAAGGTCGATGGCCAGGCCGGCCTCCTAGAGCCGATGGCGCCCGCGCTGGGCTACGGCAAGGAAGCCAAGCTGCAGGATATCCTCGACGCCGACTTCATCGTCGTCGCCGGGGCGCAGCCGCTGGATTACCAGCGTGTGGTCGGCTACATGATCCATCGGGCAGGCGATAACGGGGCCAAGGTCGCCGTGATAAGCGACAGTGAGAACAAGCTGAGCGCGCGCGCGGATATGACCGTCTCCTCCGCCGAAGCCGAGAAGGTCGCCAAGGCTGCCGCAGGGGCACAGAAGATCGTCATGGTCTACAGCGTGGGTATTAAGGGCAAGGTTCTAGCCGGGTTCCGCGGCTTAGGCGACAAGCTGTACGCCCTGGCGTTGAGCCCTGGCCGCAACGAGAAGGGCGCGGAAGCCGCCGGCCTGAAGCCCGTGGCGCCTAATGGCGCTGCCACGCAGTTCTTCCTGATGGGCGAGCAAGCCGAAGACCCGTCCTTGGTCGAGAAGCTCAACGGGGCTTTCACCATCGTCCAGGCGAGCTACGTGTCTCCGCTGACCGAGAAAGCTGACGTCCTGCTGCCGGCTCCTGTCTGGTACGAGCGTACAGGTCACGTGACGAACGTCGAGGGCAACGTCAAGCCGGTCGCTGAGGTCTTGCCGATGCCCGAGGGTGTGCGCGACGACGCAGACGTGCTCACAGCCCTAGCCGATCTGCTATAATCCGGGGAGTTGTACCGGCA
>JAFGNI010000187.1 GCA_016927095.1 Anaerolineae bacterium
CCGGCGGTCGACGCCGCGTCCCGGCCCCGCCGGAGGGTAAACCCGTCCGGCTGCTTGATGCAAGCCCCTTTGGGGCTGACCCCAATCGGCATCCCAGGCCCGCCAGGGCCTTGCACACTAGAGCCGGGTCCGTTTACGGCCCGGCGGCCTCCGGCACGCCGGCAGCCTCGCCGGGGCTGACCGCTACCTAAAGACAGCCATCAATAGCCCCAACAACGCCGTCGGCCGCCGCACACCGTTCAGCACGTCCAGGATGAGCTGTCCATCATCGCGGGTCAGCCGCCCGCCACTGAAGAGGATGGCGGTACGGAAGGGCAGCTCCCGCATCATCGCCGCCATCATCTGACCCGTCGGCGAATCGGGGTCGAGGTCATCGAACGGACCCGAAGCCAGCGCCCGCTGCAGGAGCTGCTGCCCCAAGGGGTGTCGGCGCATCTCGCCCAAGGTTGTGTTCCAGTCGTAGACCACCGGTGTCTCCGTGGTGGACATCACCGTCACCTGCGTCCGCAGACGGATATCGGCGCTGGACGCGCCCACCAGGATCTCGAAGTCACCGGTCTCAACGTGCCAGTCGCCGCGCGCCTCATCCCAGTAGGCAAAGGCCCGCTTGTCCAGCATGAAGGCTACCGTCGTGGTCTCACCCGGCGCCAGTTCGACCTTGTCGAAACCCTTCAGCTCCTTAGGCGGCCGGATCACCGTGGCTTCGATGTCCCGCACGTAGAGCTGCACGACCTCCTTGCCGGCAATCTCCCCGGTGTTCGTGATGGTCACGCTCGCCGTCACCGTCTCCGCATCGGTCATGGTGGTCTTGTCGACGATTAAGTTCGAATACGCGAAAGTCGTGTAGCTGAGACCATGCCCGAAGGGGAAGAGCGGCGCTAGTGCCCGCGCATCGTAGTAGCGATAGCCCACGTGAAGCCCTTCGGCATAGACGACCTTTGTCGCGTCGCCGGGGAAGTTCAGGTAGGCCGGGGTGTCCTCCAGCCGGGCCGGGAGGGTCTCCGCCAGCTTGCCGGAGGGATTGACCTCGCCGAACAGCACGTCCACGATCGCGCCGCCACCGGCTTGCCCACCCAGATAGCCCTCGAGCACCGCTTTCGCCTGGTCCAGCCACGGCATCGCCACCGGCGACCCGTTGCTCAGCACCACGACCACGTTCTCCTGCACCTCGCGCACGGCTGCCAAGAGTGCGATATGATTCGCGGGCAGGCCCAAGTGCGTGCGGTCGTACCCCTCTGACTCGAAGACATCTGTCAGGCCGATGAAGACGACGGCAACGTCCGCCGCCGCCGCCACGGCCTGCGCCTCCGCGCGCAGCGGAGCGTCGATGGTCTCGGCCTCCACGATGTAGCCGGGCGCGTAGGTGATCTCGGCCCGCTCGCCCACGAGGCCCACAGCTGCGTCGTAGGCCGTGTCCATCCGGCTGGGGTTCACGTGCGAGCTGCCGCCGCCTTGGTAGCGTGGGTCTTTAGCGAAGGCCCCGACGAAAGCGATGGTGCCTTTCTTGGGCAGAGGCAGGATGGCATCCTCGTTCTTGAGCAGCACCGCACACTCCCCCGCCACCTTGCGGGCCAAGGCGTGGTGGGCAGCAGCATCGTAGGTCGCGTTGTCCTGACAGCCGTCCGCCGCCCGGAAGATCAGTCGCAGCAGCCGCTCGACGGCACGATCGAGCACCGCCTCGTCGAGTGTGCCCGCCCGCACCGCCTCCACAATAAGCCGGTCATTGTCCTCGCCGCCGCCGGGCATCTCCAACGCCAAGCCTGCCGCCACACCTGCAGGCCGGTCGTTGACTGCGCCCCAATCCGACACCACGGCTCCCTCATAGCCCCAGTCATCGCGCAGCACCTCCGTGAGCAGCCACGGATGCTCCGTGCAGTAGGTGCCGTTGAGCCGGTTGTAGGCCGCCATCACCGTCCACGGCTGCGCCTTCTTGACGGCGGTCTCAAACCCGGGGAGGTAGATCTCACGCAAGGTCCGTTCGTCGACGATGGTGTCAATGGTCAGGCGCCGGGTCTCCTGGTTGTTCGCCGCGAAATGCTTGATCGACGTGCCCACGCCCTCAGCCTGCACGGCGCTGATGTAGGCCCTCGCCAGCTCACCCACCAGATAGGGATCCTCGGAGAGGTACTCGAAGTTCCGTCCGCAAAGGGGGCTCCGCTTGATGTTCACCGCCGGTCCCAGCACGATCCTCACCCCTTCAGCCTGCGCCTCACGGGCGATGGCCCGCCCCACGCGCGCCATCACCGCCCGGTCCCAACTCGCCGCGAGGGTCGCCCCCGAGGGGAAACACGTCGCGGGCACCGTGTCGGCCCCGGCCAGCTGTCCCTCCTCCCCCACCACCTTGCGCAGCCCATGCGGCCCGTCCGTCATCATGATCGAAGGGATGCCTAACCGCTCAATCGCCTTCGTGCGCCACGCGTCCTGCCCCGAGCAGAGCGACGCCTTCTCCTCTAGCGTGAGATGCCTCACCAAGTGCTTGATGTCCCGTTTCATCGTCACCTTCCTCGTCGTAGTCGTGGCCTCATGCTAGCGGATTCGGTCCCTACGGACCACCCCGGAGACGTGCCGCCGGCACGTCTCTACAACAGGCCCAGGCCTCCCTCCGGACCGCGGGCATCCTGCCCGCATGCGTACAGCGGCACCGGCGGTCCAGCACCCGTTGTGCGCACAACGGATCCCCGCCGGCAACGCTTACCCGCGCGGAGACGTGCCACCGGCATGTCTCTACCAAAGGCCTACCCCACGGACCGCGGGCATCCTGCCCGCATGCGCACAGCGGCACCGGCGGTCCAGCACGCGTCGTGCGCACAACGGATCCCCGCCGGCAACGCTTACCCGCGCGCAGACGTGCCGCCGGCACGTCTCTACAAGATCAGCGTGGCCTGCCGCTGTTGCGGTCTACGGCCCGGTGGGTCTCAGATCATCCCCTCCCCCCGCAGCAGCGCGTCCAGACCGTCCACCAGCGCATCCACACAAGCCACGACCTCAGCATCCCCCGGCACCGCCGCAATCAGGGACCGCACCCGGTCCGCCATCGCCGTCGGCACCTGCCCGCACTGCACAGCCGCCAGCCGCAGCAGCCGCTTCTCGCCGGGATTCGGGCGCCGGTTGACGGCGAAGAGGATGTCGAAATAACTCGCCAACAAGGCTGCCACGCGGTGGTTGAGGCTGACCCAGTCGTCACGCCGCGCGGCAGCAGCGATCTGATACCGGTACGACGAGGCCGTCTCGCGCAGGATAGGGTGGTTCTTCTTGACAATGGCCTGCCGCAGGGGCTCGGGATAGGGCTGGCGCGCAATCTGCTGAAGCTGCGCAAACCATCCATCGCGATCGAAAAGCGGCACCGAGGTCAGCACGTTGTGCCACAGGCAGGTTGTGTACCCGACGGAGGCCTCGTGTCTTTCGAGGACACGAGCCATCTCACCGGTGATCCATGCCGTTTCCCGGAACATCACATCGACGTGAATGCCTGAGCCCGCCAGCTTCCACTCGTCACCGGGCTCCCAGTAGGTGTTGCCCACCTCGGCGTAGGACGCCCCGGCCCAGGCGATCTCTGCTCGCGCCGCCATCGGCAGCTCGGTGCTCAAGTAGACGTACAGGTCGATGTCGGATCCGGCATCCACGGCGCCGGAGGCGAGCGATCCGCCCAGCGCCACGGTCTCAACCTCGTCGTGTGCTGCGTAGGCGTCGGCGACGGCATCGGCCACGCGCCGGAGCGCCGCCGCTCTCAAGCCCGTATCTCCTGCCGCCATCAGTCCTCGGCCTGTCGATCCGGCGGCGCGATCTCCTGCACCACCGACCACGAATGCCCATCGACCAGCACCCCGGTGATGAGGTGCGTCGGCTCGCCGTTGCCCTTCACGCCATCGTGGTCGTTGAACAGCTCCGGGCGCTCACGCCGCGTGGCCAACGTCGAGGTGCCATCGTTCCATTCCAGGGTGTGCGTGTAGACCTTCGGCGGGTCATAAGGCACCCAGTGCAGCCCGTCATCGGAGACCAAGTGTCCCCCGTGGCGTTCGTCACCGGTCAGATGGCCGGCGTTGTCCTCCATCACCATGTGGTACTGGCCGTCGAGCACGAAGATATCGGGGTCCTCCAGCCTTGCCGCGGGGTAGATGTCGTGGGCGACGGTCTCGTAGTGCCCGTCGTAGGCCTCGGCACGCGCGACATAGACGTGGAGCTCGCGGTCGCGATAGGCCATCAGGATCGACCCGTCGGCGTGAACGTAGGGGGCCGGGTTGTTCGCGTCGTCGGTCAGCGGCAACGGCGCATCGACCCGGTGCCACGGCCCGGTGATCGCGTCGGCCCAGGCGTAGCCGATCTTCCGCAAAGGCGACTCGCAGGCAATGCCCTGATAGTACAAGACATAACGGTCACCCACCTTGACGATCTTCGGTCCGTGACAGCTCGTGCCGTCCCAGTGGCCCGGCCCCCGCCGGTCCAGAACCACCTGCTCGAAGGTATAAGGCCCCACGGGATTGTCCGCCGTCGCCCGGACGACCTCCGAATGCGTCCGGTACCCCGCCAGGATGCCGTGAAAGTCCGCCGGGTCGCCCGTGGACCCGGGCCACCGGGACGCAAACATATGGTACCTGCCGTCGACGCGGATCACCGACGCACACCAGATGAAATACCCCGCCATCCGAAAGCCCGAATCCCGCGGGATGGGCTGCAGCCGTTCAATGATGGGTGTTCGCATAGGTCCTCCAGCTGGAATAGACAAATGGGCTGATAGACAGACTTCAGATCTCAGATCTCAGATCTCGAGTCTCGAGTCTCGAGTCAGGGGTCCTGGACGCCAACCGGCGAGCACGCTGAATGGGCGAGTGCCCGGCGATGAATGGTGAATAGTGAATTGTCAGGGCTGAGCGGTGGATCACGAGTTGCGCCGATGGACTCGATGGCCTAGAGCCCCATCGGGCCCTCTTTCACCACACCCCCGGCACCAGCCGCCACGATCGTGCCAGGTAGGCCGCCCAAGCCTCGCCGAACTCCGCCGCCAGCGACTGCTCCTCGTCGCGGATACGCATCACCAGTACCGGGACCAACGCGACCGTCGCGACCAAGCCCACCCACGACCGGAAGATCAGCGAGAGCCCTAGCGCCAGCAGCAGCACGCCCAAGTACCTGGGATGCCGGAGCCGCGCATACAGCCCGGTTGTGACCAGCCGGTGATCCGCCTGGATAGTCACCTCCTTGCTATACATCGATCCCAGCGCGACGCCGGACCAGAAGACGAGGATGAAGCCGGCGGCAGCCGGGCCGACGCCCACCCAACGCCCAATCCCACCCAGCGGCAACGTCGCCAGTTCCCGCCGGTCGGCGTAGGGTAGGAAGAAGAGCGCGACGTACATCGCCAAGATCACGCCGGCGCTGACCAGCGTCTGCCGCTGCACCCGCTTGGCCCGCACCCCACGCCGCCCCCGGATCCCTGCCATCGAGTGGTAGCCCTGGACACCGGCAGCCGTCGCAAATAGCGCCACGAGTACCGTGTGTGCCGTGCGAGGGCCACTGGCGTAGTAGCTGCCGAGACTACCGAGGCCCCAACCCACCAGCGATACCCCCAGATAGACCACCAGCGTGATCAACCCCACCATCATCGCTCGCAGGACCCGCATCACCGCCTCCGTTCTTTCAGATGTAGGATTCCATTCCCGCCCGGAAGGCCGCTTCGTCGTCGTTTTCGATCCCGAACAGCGCCTCGTCCAGCGCGAAGGTGCGCTCGTAGAAGACGACCCGTTCCATGAAGCTCGCGATCTCGGGATAGGCCACCACCACTTGGTCTAGGAACGCTTCGCCGTAGCTAGCAAGCAGTCCGGCGACATCGTAAGCGGGATCCCCCACTGCGGCAGAGCCGAAGTCGATGATGCCGGTCAATGTGAGCGTCCGCGGGTCGTGCAGGATGTTGCTCCCGCCGAAGTCGCCGTGGCGCAGAACGGGCTCGAAGGCAAAATGCGACGCGTCAGCGAGGTAGCTCGTAAAGAGACGCTCCACCCGCTCACGCGCCCGGGGCCGCATCCACTCGAACAACTCCTGCCGCACGCGGCGGTAGAACGTGCGAAACGACTGGTGCGTGTCCGCGTTTGCCAACGGACAATTCATCACCTCCGCGTAGGGCACCGTGTGCAGCGCCTTGAGGAACACCCCCAACTGCTCTGCCAACGCTGCTACCCTGGCGGGATCGGCGATATCGTCCACGACATGGGGCCACAGCGGCTGGCCCGGCAGCATATGGTACGCCACAAAGGCATCGCCCGGCGGCTGATCCGATAAGTGAACATACTGAGGCTCCGGCACCGGCAACGGCAGCCGCCCCGCCAGCCCCCGCAGGATCGCCACCTCCATCTGCAACTGCGCCACCCCACCCTCATACCGTGGGAAGCGAAAGATGAGCGTCTGGTTGACGATCAACACGTCGGCGTTCTGTCCCTGCCGGTTCAGCGACGCCGTCCGCACGTCGAGGTCAGGGTAGACCCCTCGGATCGTCTCAAGATAGTCGTCGCGAATGGACATGGCGTAGCGGTCAGCGGTCAGCGGTCAGCCGAGAGCTGACAGCAGTAGGGAGTAAGGAGTAAGCAGTAACAGGCAGGGCCACAGCGCTCCCGCATATGACATCCACCATCCAGCATCCGGTATCCGCATTCCAGTATCCAGCACCCAGTATCCAGTATACGTCCCCACTGACGCTAAGCCAAATCGGCGGCATGGCCCTCTCAGGATCTCCCTGCCCACCACGCTCTTACCTTTCCTTAACTAACGACCTTGACATCTTTGGTGCTTGCCCTTAGAATAAGTACAGTGCTTCCCACCTAGTGCGCCGCCACGGCGCACCAGGCGCACCATTTGAGCTTTGTTTGTTGAGTATCACAGCCATAGAGTGGTCTCTTCCCTTTGCAGTCCGGCGTAGTGCTATCCCGTGTGTCATCTACGAAGTCATCGCTTGGAGGGAGAACAATGAGCTCACGCGTAGGTCCTGGCCCCGTTGTCCGTCTGCTGTCCTGTCTGATCGTCTCGGCGGCACTTATTCTCACCGTGACAGCCCTGCTCCGCGCCGGCCCCGCCGCCGGTGCGCAGCCGACGCAGCAGGTGCCCGTCGACAGCGTCCCCCCACCGGCTGGCGCGTCTGACGACCCCCATGCTCCCGAAACTCTGACCATTCTCCAACCCTGGGAGCGCAAGCCCTTCTCCTCGGGGGGCCGGGCGCTGCAACCACCTCCGGCGTCGCGGTCACGTGCTTCCCAGCTCGACTTCGACACCGCAGGTAGCTACTTCCCCCTACAGCCGGGGGACCCTCTGATCGTCGCGCGATACTGGATGGATGGATGGAACGACGTCTTCGGCTATGATGCCATTACCGACTCGCACATCCTGATCACCGTGACCCACCCGACGAGCGACATCATCGCCACTGCCGGCACGATGGCAGGTGCGTGTGAGGGGTGTGGTCCCACCGACTACCAAGTCGAACTCGCGCCGGGCACGCTGACGCCGGGCGTGACCGTGACGGTGAACTTCGCCGAGGCCGGCATCGAGGTTGTAGAGGTGGTGGAGATCACCGGCGATCCCGATATCGCCAACGACCGGGTGGTCGGCACAGCCCCGGCAGGTGGTACGCTTGATGCCTACGTCGAGCGCCCGGGTGATCGAGCCGACATCCCCGGCGATGTGACGGTCGACGCAAGCGGCGTCTACACGCTCGACTTTGGCGCCCAAAGCTGGAGTATCCAACCCGGAGACACTTTCCACGTCTACTACCACGCCCCGGGCGACCATCTGGTCGAGTCGATCTTCTGGTTGCCCGTGCCCGAGTTGGGCATCAACAAGTGGCAAATGGGTGGCTTCGCCCGCCCCGGGGGCAAGCTGGTCTACGGTCTCGTCTACTGGAACAACGGCAACGGCGTGGCGACGGATACCCTGATCGTCGACACGCTGCCGCCCTCGACCAGCTGGGCCGGCGATACCAGCGGCACGACCCCCGACATCGGCGCCGGAGGCGTCATCACCTGGCACGTGGGCGACCTTCAGGGCTGGGGCAACTGGGACGTCTTCGCTGTCACGCTGGACGTCGACAGCTCTGTGCTCACCGGTTCGCAGGTCATCACCGGCAACTGCGCCGTGATCACGACGACCGCCGGCGATATCGACCCTAACAACAACACCTCGTGCAGCGGGCCTGTGGATGTCTGGGAGAGCGACGTAGGCATCAACGTGGACAAATGGCCCAGCCCATGGGACCCCGCCCCCGGCCAGGAGTTCGACTACACGATCCGCTGGTGCACCGACTACGGGGCGAACTTCGGCCCGGTCTGGCTCACGGACACCTTGCCCGTGTCGACTACCGTCGTAGGTTGGAATACCAGCGAGTGGCCCCAAGCCCTCTGGACCGAGGTGGTCACCACAGGCGGGCAGTTCGCGCTCTACGCGCCGGGCCTTCCAGGCGACTGGTGCCAGCAC
>JAFGNI010000763.1 GCA_016927095.1 Anaerolineae bacterium
CGCTTCTTGTGTACCCCCGACAAGATTTGAACTTGTAACCATCTGCTCCGCAAGCAGGCGCTCTATCCAATTGAGCTACGGGGGCGTGTTGCGTCCGATAACAATGGCAAGGATACCACGATCATCGATTCTGTCAAGATGACCGGAAGCCATCCGGTTTCAGGGGGGGCACACCTATGAAGCTGCGGAGTGCGCTTCGCCGACAGCTAGATGCGGTAGCCCCGCCCATTTCTATCGCTGTCGCATCTGGGTCGCTATGCCTCAAAAGGTGTGATCCTGCGAGGGTCGTGTACAATTCACGCATAGATGTGGCAATAGATATTCGACGTAAGGACTTGATGACCTGCGCGTCCGCTCCGTGAGGGCGCCGTGACCCCAGCGGACGACAGGGAAGGAGGTGACCCCATGCGACTAGGCGTAAACTCGGTGCTCTTCGGCGGACACGATCCGCGGACGGCCTTTCAGCACATCAAGTGGGCCGGCTATGATGGAGTGGAGATCTCCGCCCTGGACGGCGTCGGTGCGTTTGGCGATCCTCTGGGCGAACACCTGCATCTGGCAGACTGGCGGGCGGATGCGGCCCTGATCTGCGAGCTCCGGGAGGAGTTCGATCTGCCGGTCAGTGCGATGGAGGTCGGGCCCCTGGATGAGGTGCGGATACGGCAGGCCTTTGAGGCCGCTGAGGCGCTCGGTATTCCCATCATCAATGTCGGCCCCTCAGGCAAGAGCGGCGTAGTCGAGGACTTTGCTGCGTGTATCGCGCGGCTGGCGGCGCTGGCTGAGGAGGCGGCAGCGCGTGGGCTGTGCCTTTGCGTGAAGGCGCACATTGGCACCTCGATCTACAACACGGCGACCACGCTGCAGGCGATGGCGGAGATCGACTCGCCCGGTCTTGGGATCGATATGGACCCAAGCCACATCTACCGCGGCGGCGAGGAGCCTCGGGATGCGCTCAAGCATGTGATCTCCCGCGTCCGTCACGTACACATCCGCGACTCAGGGGCGGGCCCTGGGCCTGGAAAGGCTGAGGAGCAGGCCTGTGGTCGCGGTGAGATTGACCTCTTCGGCTACTGCCGTGTCCTGATGGAGGCCGGCTACGACGGCCCGGTCAATCTTGAGATCATCGGTGCGTCGCAGTACCCGGTGAGCCGCAGCGCCATCATCGCCGCTGAGAGCATCGGATACCTGAAGGCCGTTGAGGCGTCGCTCCGACGGTAGAGACGAACCGGTGGCCCAATCCCCGGCCGCGTATACTGCGCCGGCTGGGGCTTACGCCCTTGCCCTGCCCACCTGCGACGACTAGAATATGCGAGGATCGGTCACATCCCCGATCATGTCGCATCGCGATCGGGAAGGCAGGATTCAGGGAACATAAAGGAGTTCGCCATGGGAGACTACCCATACGTGATCGTTGGGGGGGGCCTCGCCGGCGGCAAGGCTATCGAAGGGATCCGCGACGTGGACGCCAAGGGCGACATCGCGCTGGTCACTGAGGAGCCTCATCGCCCTTACCAACGCCCGCCCCTCTCAAAGGGTGTTCTGACGGGAAAGCGTCCGGAAGACGTCGTCTACCTCGACGCAGAGACCACCTATCCCGGGCGCAACGTAGCGCTGTTAACCGGGGTTCGGGTCGCCACCATCAACCGCGAGGCCCAGGCGGTAACCCTCAGCGATGGACGCGTGCTGAGGTATGAGGCGCTGCTCCTGGCAACCGGCGGGCGGCCCCGTCGGCTCGCTCTGCCCGGCAACGCACTCGACGGCGTCCTGACGCTGCGCACGATTGAGGATGCACGACGCATCCGAGACTTGGTCGGGCCGGCAACACCGGCGCTTGTCCTGGGAGGCAGCTTCATCGGTTCAGAAGTGGCGGCAGGTCTGTCGACCCTGGGTGCCGATGTGACGATGGTCTTCCCCGAGGGCCGGTTGCTGGAACGGATTGTGCCGGCGGAGTTGAGCGCGCGAGTACAGGAGATTTACGCGGCGCACCACGTGCGGATCATGCCCGGGGTCACGCCCCAGCGCTTCGTGGGTGAGACCCGCGTGACGCATGCGAGACTGAGCGACGGCAGCAGTGCCCGGTGCGATGTCGTGGTCATGGGTGTCGGCATTGCCCTCAACACCGAGCTCGCGCTGCAAGCGGGCTTGGACCTGCGTGCTGATGATAAGGCCGTGGTGGTCAATGAACACTTGCGCACGAGTGACCCGCATATCTACGCAGCGGGCGACATCGCCGCGTGGCCTGACCCGACGTTCAAGAAGCGGCTGCGCGTTGAGCACTGGGATGTGGCGCGCGCGCAGGGGCTACAGGCTGGGCGCAACATGGCGGGCGCGGGTGAGCGCTACGACGTCATCCCCTATTTCTTTTCCGATCTCTTCGATCTGAGCTTCGAGGCCTGGGGAGACCTGAGCGCCTGGACCCAAACGGTGCGACGGGGTGATCTGGAGTCGGGGAGCGTCGCCTACTTCTACTTCAATGAGGGTCGCCTCGTCGGTGTCCTGGCGATCGACCGGCCTGACGATGAGCGGGATCCGATGCAGGCGCTGGTGAAGGCCCGACCAACATTTGACGATGTTGGAGCGCGTCTTGGCGAAGAGAGCGTCGACCTAGCGCACCTCGCATAGCTACCCTGGCCTGTGAGCCGACGATAGTGCGCACACGCGGCGAGGGCTCGGGGCCTTCGCCGCGGTGCGTTCCACGGGTGACTGGCCATGTGGCCGTTTTCTTGTACTATGCTGCAGTAGATCACTAATGTCAGCAGTCACGTGCGGCATCATCTGCATGATGCGCGGCCCGATACACCGGAGGTAACCCCGATGCAAGACCGCCAATGGCACACCCTCAGTATTGACGAGACGCTCTCCCACCTGAACACGCCCGGCACCGGCCTGGCGATTGCCGAGGCCGAACGGCGCCTCGCTGAGGTGGGCCCCAACGAGATCGAGAGTGGCCACAGGGTAAGTAAGCTTGCTATCCTGTGGGCGCAGATCAAGAACCCCCTGGTCTATGTGCTGCTGGGAGCGGCGGCGATCTCGCTCCTTGCCGGGAAGACCGCCGACGCGGTCGTCATCGCCGTCGTAATCGTCGTCAATTCCCTCATTGGCTATTTGCAGGAGTACCGCGCCGAATCGGCGCTGGAGGCGCTCAAGGCGCAGGCCGCACCCGAGGCGGAAGTGGTGCGCGACTGTCCCGATGTGGGGGAGTGTGTGGAGCTGCGCATTCCAACGTCCGAGATCGTGCCTGGCGACCTGATCCTGCTCGACGCCGGCACCAAAGTGCCCGCCGACGCCCGGCTGGTCGAGGCGGCGAACCTGGAGGTCGAGGAGGCGATGCTCACCGGCGAGTCCCTCGCGGTGCGCAAGTCCGTGGAGCCGTTAAGCGGCGCTGAGTTTCCTCTGGGTGAGCGCACGAACCTTGTGTATGGCGGCACCATCGTCACCAACGGGCGCGGGCGCGCCGTGGTCTACGCCACGGGTGCGCGGACCGAGATGGGCAGGATCGCCACGCTGATCCAGGAGACCGACAAGGCCGTATCCCCGCTGCAACTGCAGACGGCGGACTTGGGCCGGAAGCTGGGCTTTCTCGCTCTGGCTGTTGCGGTCCTGACGGTGATTCTGGGCCTTTTGCGCGGGTTGCCGTTTCAGGAGATCTTCCTGTTTGCGTTGGCCTCCGCGGTCTCCTCGATCCCTGAGGGGCTCCCGGCAGTGATGAGTATCACGCTTGCCGTGGGCGTGAACCGGATGGCGAAGCGCAACGCGATTATCCGGCGCCTGCCCGCGGTCGACACCCTCGGCGCCGCCACCGTTATCTGCACGGATAAAACCGGTACGCTAACGACCAACCAGATGACGGTTCAGCAGGTTGCTGCAGGTGGAAAGATGGTTCACGTCACCGGCGTCGGCTTCGCGCCTGAGGGACGGTTTGAGCGTGACGGCGAGCGCTACGACCCAACCGGCGGGCCGGATGTGCGCAAGGCGCTGCAGATCGGCGCACTGTGCAACGACTCCCGCCTTGTCCGCCACCAACACGAGGGAAGCCACAC
>JAFGNI010000764.1 GCA_016927095.1 Anaerolineae bacterium
CCAACGGTATGGTCCAGCATCTTCAGGATGCTTCCTACATCGTCGCGGATGGCACGGGGCAGCGTTCGATGGAGAGAGGCCCGGATCCGATCATAGTCACGCAGGAGGAAGTAGGTCCAGAAAGGCACGATCGTGATAGCCAGGACGACGCTCGTCGTGTAGGAAATAGCGTTGAACGTGCCCTGCAAGGCTTGCTGGATTACTTGAGTGACGAAGCTTGAGAGATCCCGCAACGCATCGTCAATCTGCATCCGCACCCGCTCTGGTAGCAGCTCGTACTGCTCGACGACCCGTTCGAACCAGACGGATACCTGCGCCCAGATACCCTCACGAGCTGCCCACAACTGTTCGGCCTCACGGACCACAATGGGGACAACCATCGACACAAATCCTGCTGCCAGCGCGATGAGCAGAAGGTAGCTGAGGACGATCCCGAGCGAGCGAGCTACCCGGTGCAAGAAGTTCAGGTGCGTCTTGCCGCCCACCCAGTCAATCGCACGTTGGATCGCATCGACTACCGGCGCCAGAATGTAGGCGAGGATCAAGCCAATCAAGTAGAGGCCGAGAACAGATCGCGCGGCCCATAGTGTGGCAAATACAACAGCCACGGAAACCGCGAATAGCACGATCCGTTTTCGCTTCTGATTTGGTATCCGATGCCAGAAACCTAACCACGTGCTCACGTCGCCTCCCCAGCCGTTTAGTGTGTGGAGTCCAGCTCCGGTCACTGTCTTGGTGTGGTCGCTAGTCCTCGTCAATCCGCAGGATCGCCAGGAACGCCTCCTGAGGGATGATGACGTTGCCGAGTTGCTTCATTCGCTTCTTGCCTGCTTTCTGCTTTTCGAGCAGCTTGCGCTTCCGCGTCACGTCGCCCCCATAGCACTTCGCCAATACGTCCTTGCGCAGCGCCTTTACATTCACACGAGCAACCACCTTCCCGCCCACGACAGCCTGGATTGGCACCTCGAACAACTGGCGCGGGATGGCTTCTTTCATCTTGCGAATCAGAGCCGAGCCCTTCTCGTAAGCTTGGTCACGGTGGACGATCATCGCGAGGGCATCTACAGGCTCTCTGTTCACCAGCACATCGACCTTAACGAGGTCATCCGCCCGGTAGGAGTCGAAGCTGTAGTCCATAGATGCGTAGCCACGCGTGGCAGACTTGATCCTATCGTGCAAGTCTATCACCATCTCCGCCAGGGGCACATCGAACGTCAACACAACGCGCCGGGCGTCCAGCGTCTCCGTCAGTAGGAAATCGCCGCGCTTGCGGCGGAAGATCTCCATAAGGACACCGATATGGTCGATTGGCGCGATAACCTGGACCTTCATCCAAGGCTCGCGCACCTCTGCGATCTCCGCCGGGTCGGGAAGATCTGCAGGACGGTGGATCTCTATCTCCTCCCCACTGGTGAGCAGCACTTGGTAGGCCACACTTGGTGCCGTGACAACCAGGTCCTGTAGATACTCCCGCTCCAGGCGTTCCTGAGCGATCACCATGTGAAAAAGGCCCAGAAAACCGCATCGGAAACCAAACTGCAGCGCCTGGGAAGTCTCAGGCTCATAGGTTAGCGCGGCATCGTTGAGCTGCAACTTCGCCAGCGCGTCCCGCAGGTTCTCATAGTCATCCGCTTCTGAAGGATACAGGCTGGCAAAGACCATGGGTTTTGCCGGTTGGTAACCGACCAACGGGGCGCCCGCCGACCGCCGAGCCTCCGTCAACGTATCGCCAACGCGAGCCTCGCGCACAGATTTGAGGCCCGTCGCGATATAGCCCACCTCCCCGGCCGAGAGGCTCTCCACCTCGACCATGTCTGGCCGGAAGACCCCCACCTCGACTGGTTCCGTGCGGCTGCCAGTCCCCATGATCAGCAGCGGCGTCTTCCGGTCGACACGTCCCTGGTAGACGCGCACATAGGCAATGACACCCTTGTAGGAATCGTAATGCGAGTCGAAGATCAGCGCTACCAGTGGGGCATCTACGTCTGCAGAGCTCGGTGCCGGAATCCGCTCTGCCACAGCATTGAGCACAGCAACGACATTGGTGCCGTCCTTCGCAGAGACGGGGATCACTTGGGAGGCGGGTACGCCAAGCAGCTCCGCGATATCCTCCACGACCTCGTCCACCATCGCCGTCGCGAGATCGATCTTGTTCACAACCGGTATGATCTCAAGATCGTGCTCCAGGGCCAGATAGAGGTTAGCCATAGTCTGGGCCTCAATGCCCTGCGTCGCATCCACGACGAGAAGCGCCCCTTCGCATGCAGCCAAGGCTCGACTGACCTCGTAGCTGAAGTCGACGTGACCCGGCGTGTCGATCAGGTTGTACTCATACGCCTCGCCGTCCGGGCCGACCCAGCGCATCTGGACTGCCGAGGCCTTGATCGTCACGCCCTTCTCCTGCTCTAGGTCCATCCCATCCAACACCTGGGACTGGCCGCTAGCAAACTTGCGTGACTCGACGGTTCCTGTCAACTCCAGCATACGATCAGCCAAGGTTGACTTGCCGTGATCGATGTGCGCAATGATACTGAAATTCCGGATATGGCTTGAATCCACACTATCACCTGGTGACACACAACGCATCCAGCTCTGCCATACATTCAATCACAGGCAGAGGCCGTCGTCCAAAGTCATCCCCCTGATCCACACCGGGCACAACCGCCGCCGTCGCCGGACGGGGTCACCCAGCGGCTGCCTCTCGCAGCGCCCTCTCGATCCACGCGGAGCGATCCGGGGTAGCCGTCCCGACCTGCCACCACCCCAGGAACTCGATGTTGCCAGCGGGACCCTTCAGCGGCGATGGCATCAGACCCCTTAGACCCAGATTGAGCCCCGCCATCGCTTTGGTGACATCTTCCAGAACTGCGCGATGGACGGCGGGATCACGGACCACCCCACCCTTGCCCACGTTTGCCGGTCCCGCCTCAAACTGGGGCTTGATCAGCGAGACAACGTCGCCATTCGGCGCCAGCCAATGAACTGCAGCTGCGTAGATCAGCCGCAGCGAGATAAACGACACATCCGACACGACCAGGCTCACAGGTTCGGGCAGCGCAGACAGATAGCGAGCATTGGTGCGTTCCATGACCACGACCCGCGCATCCTGCCGCAGCTTCCAGGCAAGCTGCCCGTACCCCACATCAATAGCATAGACCCGCGCGGCGCCGCTCTGTAGCAGACAGTCGGTGAATCCACCCGTTGAAGCCCCGATATCAGCCACCACACGACCTGCCACGGCGACCCCAAAACGCTCAAGGGCAGCGGCGAGCTTCTCGCCACCACGACTGACAAACCTGGGCTTGGCCTTGAGGTCAATCTGGGCTGACGTCGGTATGCGCATGCCCGGTTTGTCAGCCAGTTCGCCATCGACCAGCACCTCGCCTGCCATAATGAGCCGTTGTGCGATCGACCGGCTCGCGACCAGGCCAGCCTGAACCACCAGTCGGTCCAACCGTTCGGTTTTCACAACACAAAGGATACTCGAATGAGCCGGTTTCGTCAAAGACCTCCGCACCTGCAGTCTCGTGCGCACAGCAAGTTCACGTCCGGCGCGCCCAGTGCACCAGAGACGCGAAAAACCGGGAGCCGCCCCCGTGGCCCCCGGTTTCTCAAAAGGAGGAAATCTCGCGTCGCCTGCATTCCTGTTTTGTATGATAAATATAGCACATTCACCAACACTTAACCTGACGGAAACCTGACGATCACCTTACAGCCGAGTGCAAAGGGGACGAATCGCTTGACACAAACTGGTTACAGGCTTTGAGAGCCCAACATCATCTTGAGGACACTAGCGGATGAAGCGGTATCCAGCGTCCCGCTCAGTACGGATGTAACGGGGCCGACGCGTATCGGGCTCAATCTTCTGGCGAAGGCGGTAGACGTGGACGCGGAGCACATCCTCGTACCGCTCTTCATTTGGCCACAGACGCCGGAGCAGAAAACTTGTCGAGACTGCACGACCAGCATTACGCATAAGGATGTAAAGAAGCTTGGTTTCCGTTGGCGTGAGCTCGACAGTCTCGCCATCGATCAGGATCCGTTGATGAGCGAAATCAACAGCAAGCCGCTCATCCACCTCCAAGACAGGATCCAAGGCGTAGGCAAAGTCACCGATTCTCCGTAGGACGCGCTCTACGCGGGCCACGAATTCCTCGGCTCGGAAGGGTTTGGTGATGTAGTCCTCGGCGAAGAAGCGAATCCCGCGAACAACGGTCTTCTCGTCGCTCAAGGCCGTGAGCATGATCACTGGCAGATCGCTCCAAGACTGGATCTGCTGACAGAGCTCAAATCCATTCATCCCTGGCATCATCACGTCGATGATCCCGAGATGGGGCAACCCCCGCTCCTCAATCTGGCTTAGGGCCTCCTTGGCAGAGGCGGCGGTCCATACATCACAACCCAGGCTGTCCAGCCGGTTCTTGATGACGTGGCGCACGACGTCGTCATCATCCACGACCAGAACCCGCCAAGGTTCCCCCTGGCTATTGATGGGAGCCAAACCTCTGGACATCATGACGCCTAGTATAGAGCAATCTGAAGAGCCGTCAATCTGGGTACACATCAAAACCGGGGGCCGCCCCCGTGGCCCCCGGTTTCTCAGAAGGAGGAGAATCTAATGTCGCTCGCGTTCCTGCGCGCTCTATACATAGCATAGCAGCTTGCTTGGGGGTTACTTGACGCCTAGCTGACGTTTCTCACGCGCTAGGCTTCCAAGTACCACGGTGCTGAGGATCCTCAGCACCAGGCGAGCGATAGCAGATCCAGATCCTGATGAGCGACGGGCTGCCTCGGCTATCCATCGCCGCTGTGACATCCGCTCGGTTGCGACGCAAGCTTGCGTCTGCTCCGGTGCGGCAGTACAATCCCCGCCAGACAGGCACCCACCAAGAAGGAGACAGAGCCTATGCATTTTGAGCATGCTGCCATGAACGTACCAGATCCCCAGGCAATGGCGCAGTGGTATGTTAGGAACTGCGGTTTGCGCACCGTCGTCGCCACGACGACCCCGCCCTACGTGCATTTCTTGGCCGACGTCACGGGTCGCGTCATTTTCGAGCTCTATGCGAATCCAAAGGCGGTGATTCCTGACTATGCCAGCCAGCATCCTCTCGTGCTGCACCTTGCCTTCGCTGTTGAGGATGTAGACAAAACCAAGGCGCATCTGCTGGAAGCCGGCGCCACCGAGTTCTCCGACGAGACCCAGGCCAACGGCAGCCGTCTTGTGATGCTACGGGATCCTTGGGGCGTCCCCCTACAGCTCGTGAAGCGGACGGTCCCCTTGGGGGCCTAGTCTACAACGACTACCATCGCCCCACGCTGCTGTCTGTGGGGCTCAGCCCGAAACCAGGACAGACGCTGTGACCCTGCACCTATGGCGGCTTCACCGTCTATCGCCTTACCCCATTTGAGGCACCGCTGGCGTCGGACGCGCGTCACCCTAGGCCAGACAGGCTTGGTGTCAACGCAAATCGTTGCGCTCCGGGTAGCTTTGGCTATAC
This sequence comes from Anaerolineae bacterium, assembly GCA_016927095.1. The sequence goes on from JAFGNI010000764.1 coordinate 5,502, forward strand.
TATGGGATGGTGTGTGACACGGGCATCGCGCCACGCTGTCATATAGACAGAAGCAGAACCTTATCGATGGACCAGACTATAAGCATTGGAGAGAGGTTACACGTATGAGCATGATCTACGAATCCAGACACGGAAAGCTCGGGATCCTTGTCGGCGGAGGACCGGCGCCAGGAATCAATGGTGTCATCCACGCAGCGACAATCGAGGCGCTCAACAACGGTATGGAAGTCATTGGTATCCGCGAGGGCTTCAAACACCTGATGGAGGGCAAGGTCGTTGGCCAGAGCCTGACGTTCGATGATGTCACGCGCATTTACAGTCGCGGCGGATCGATTCTCTACACATCCCGAGCGAATCCAACCAAGGATGATGCTCTGCTGCGCAAGTGCGGTCAAGCCCTGATCGGCGCGGGCATAAGCTGTCTGCTTGCAATTGGCGGCGACGATACGGCTTACTCGGCCTACCGGGTGGCTCGCTATGCCGATGAGAACCTAGGTGTGCGGATCCGCACCGCGCACGCGCCGAAAACGATCGACAACGATCTGCCGTTGCCTTACGACGTTCCCACTTTTGGATTCGAGACCGCCCGTGATACAGGCGCGCGCATCGTCCTCAACCTGATGGAGGACGCTCTGACAACCCAGCGATGGTACATCGTGATCGCCATGGGTCGCAAAGCTGGCCACCTGGCTCTAGCGATTGGCCGAAGTTCTGGTGCGACCCTGACACTGATACCCGAGGAATGGCGCGGGCGGCAGATTCACTTCCAGGAGGTCGTCGATGTGCTGGTCGCCTCGATCCTGCGCCGCCTCGCGGAAGGGCGCCGCCACGGTGTGGCCGTCGTAGCCGAGGGTGTTGTGGAAATGATGGATCCGGCTAACTTCGATCAGCTGAAGAACGCGGAGCGCGATGAGCACGGTCACGTTCGGCTTGCCGAGATCAACATCGGCGACACGTTGCGCCGCCAGGTCCGGTCCGATCTCAAGAAGATCGGTATCGACATGCGCTTGGTCAGCAAGGACGTCGGGTACGAGCTTCGCAGCTGCGATCCCAGCCCCTATGACATCGACTATACGCGGAGTATTGGGCAGGCGGCAGCTGATTTCCTGATCGGCGGCGGCAGCCACGCCACCGTCACGATCCAGCAAGGCCGTGTTGTACCGATCCCCTTCGCCGAAATGATGGACCCAGATACCGGTCGCACGGAGGTCCGCAAAGTCGATATCGATTCCAACTCCTACAAGTCCGCCTACAAATTGATGGTGCGACTCAAGGAAGAGAATGCGGATGACGACGTACTGATATCCAAGATGGCCTCGCTGACCACGCTGACGCCGGATGAGTTGCTGGATCGCTATGGGTACCTGATGGGAGCTGGTGAGCGCCCATTCTAGCATTGCGGAGAGCAGCCAAACGAGAATGCGTCGCAAGGGGGAGTGCACAGAGTCTGTGCACTCCCCTTTGTGGTGCGCTTGGCCAACCTATGCCAGCGGCGTAACGCCAGCTAGTTGACACGCCCTAGATAGACCGGCGCCAGCATCTGCTCTACGGGAGCATAGCGATCAGTTAGGATGATCTGACGCCCCTCGGCAAGCAGCTCGGCGATCTCCGCCTCGCTTAGGGCGCTCCGTCGAAAGCGGGAATCCTCCTCGAAGTCAGCCACGTCAATGGGTCGATCCGTGGCGACGATCACAAAAGTGTCCCGAGAGACAGTGCGCCATCCCTCAGCATTGGGAACGATGTAGACGTGATCGAAAGTCTCATAGAGCGTGCGCACGTACGCCGGCAGGAACCGGCGCAGCGCACCGTCGATGATGTTGACGACGTAGAGCCCATCTTCCGCAAGCCAGACCCGCACACGCTCATTGAAGCCCACCGTGGTCAGATGGTAAGGCACCGAGAAGTCGTTGAAGGCGTCGCCGAAGATGATATCGTAGGTCTCCGCCACCGGGGCTTCCAAGAAGACGCGCGCATCACCGGTGTATGTGTTCACCGTGCCGTCCCGAGACAAGCCGAGATACTCGTACGCTACCTCCGTCACCCCAGGATCGATCTCGGCGACGTCGACCGTGCTGCCGGGATAGACTGCCGCCATATAACGCGGGAACGTGTAGCCTCCACCACCGATGAAGAAGGTGCGTAGATCCGCGTGCCGCCCTGCTTGATAGGCAACCAACTCAGCATACGTGCGTTCGTAGCCGTACTGAAGCTCCGTCGGATCCTCCAGCGAGCTGTAGCTGTGAACGAGGCGATCCAGGATCAGCCGGCGTAGCGTCTTTCCCTCCTGCTGCGTCTCCCTGACGGTGATGCAGAAATAACTCGTCTCGCGCAAGCATCGGCTTCGCGTCCATCCCAACCTCACCGTGCCGTAGGCGATGCCCACTAGGGCGACGACAGCGAATGCCGTGGGTGTCAGCTTCCCGGATAGCAGAAAAAGTGCGCCCAGACACAACAGAACCACAGCGACGCCCCATACCACAGTGTAGGTACCGAACCACGCTATCAACCAGAAGCCTGTCGCAAAGGTACCCAGAATGCTCCCTGCTGTCCCAAAGGCCGAGATACGTCCGACGGTCCGGCCCGCCCGCTGCAAGTCATCCATGGCCAGCTTCACCACGATCGGTGAGATCGTGCCCAGGATGGCAGCCGGTAGGAAGAAGAGCGCGAAAATCATCAGCAGGATCTCCGCCACGATCGGCCAAGTCACTAGATCCACGATGTGCAACTGGTCGATGCCGAGAATCGCCAGGGAAGCGACGCCACTCGCCAGAAACACAGTGCCAAGAAGCTTCAGGGATGCATATCGGTCGGCTAGCCATCCCCCAAGGTAGTTGCCCAAGCTCATGCCGGCCAGAATGACGCCAATGACGCTGGTCCAAGTGTACAGAGATACACCAACCTGGGGGGCGATGATGCGACCTGCCACAAGCTCCAGGATCATGATGCACGCGTTGGCGACGAAGACCACAAGAGTAGGTTGCCAGAACCA
>JAFGNI010000765.1 GCA_016927095.1 Anaerolineae bacterium
GCGCGGACGGGACTGTCGATGGATGGGCACGTGCGCCGCTTCGACGGCAGGCCCTTCCGTCCCGAATACATCCTAGCCGGTTTGAAGGAGGCATAATATGGTCACGCGCGACGACTACAAAACAGACGAGCGGCCCACCTGGTGCTCGGGGTGTGGAAACTATGGGATCCTCAATGCCCTGACCTATGCCCTCGTGGAGCAAGAGATCGCGCCCCACGAGGTGATGGTCGTGACGGGCATCGGCTGCGGCAGCAAAATCCACCAATATATGCGGATCAACGGGATGCACACCCTGCACGGGCGGCCCTGGCCTGTAGCACAGGGCGCCAAGCTGGCCAACCACGACATGCGCGTCGTGATCGTCCATGGTGATGGCGACGGCTACGGCGAGGGCCTGGGCCATTTCGTCCACGCCGTCCGCCGCAATCCCGGCGTCACCGAGCTGGTGCAGAACAACCTGATCTACGGGCTGACCAAGGGCCAGTACTCGCCCACCAGCGAGAAGGGCTGGAAGACCTCTACCTCGCCCGAAGGATCCATCGAAAAGCCGGCGCAGCCGCTCGCCTTGGCGCTCACTCACGGCGCGACCTTTGTGGCGCGCGGGTTCCCCGGGGATCTGGCGCATCTCCGGTGGCTGATCGGTGAGGCGCTGGCGCATCCCGGTTACGCGTTGGTGGACATCCTACAGCCCTGCGTCACCTTCAACAAGCCGCGCGCCTACGACTTCTACCGCGAGCGGGCTTACAAGCTGCAGGACGAGGAGGGCTACGACGTCACCAATCGTACCGCCGCCTGGGAGCGCGCGCAGGAATGGGGCGACCGCATCCCCATCGGCATCTTCTACCGCGTCACGCCCGGCCCTACCGCCGAGGCGCAGGATCCGGTCTTGGCCGAAGGGCCCCCTCTGGTGAAGCGCCCGCTGAAGAAGCTCACGCCGGATCAGGTCGAAGGCCTGCTTGCCGGTCTGCACTGACGCGCAGGGCGCGTCTGAATCGGCAACTCACCTGACGGACGGGAGACAATCCCGTCCGTCTCTTCTATTCTGGCGGGTCAATGAGCCGGCCAAGCAGCGCGATCAGCTGATCCCCGCTCCACGCCGCGCTGAACCTATTTGCGCCCGTGTCAGTTGACTGTGGAGCCCAGAATCCACACTGCGTGGACGACAATCACTTCCGGAAACCGCATAATTAGCGTGATGCGTGGGTAAGCACCTGGTCATCGCCTGACAGAAGGGCTGTACGATGACTCGGTGACCGTGAGCTGGTCTGACAGCGACAAGTCAGATCGGACTAGGCATCAATACCGGACGACTGAGGTGCAGAATGCTACGCGTCGAAGATAGGCAGCGAATCCTACACGAGATCGATCAAGCGATCGCAGCCGCACAATCGCCCGAGCAGGTCGCGACAGAAACGATAAAACGAATGCGCCATCTGCTGCCTACCCGGCGAACATCGGTGTTGGTAGACGATCCTGACGGGCGGTCGCCGCCGGTGGGTGTTCAGGTGCAAGAACGGACGGCCGTTACGCTTAACGTCGGGAATGTGGCGCCGGGCGCCTTCACCGAGGAGCACGCTGACGCGGTCTCTCTGGTGGCGATGTCGCTGACCACAGCGCTCCAGGCTGCGCAGCTCTATGCTGCAGCGCAACAGGAGCTGGCGAATCGGGAGGCCGTAGAGCGTGCGCTCCGCGAAAGCGAGCAGCAGCTCCAGACAAAGGCTGCGGAGCTGGTGCTGGCCAATCGGGAATTGGACACCTTTGCCCGCACGGTAGCTCACGATCTCAAAGCGCCGCTTTCATTGTTGATGGGGTACGCAGACCTAATCGAGGAAGATAGGCTAGAGCTAGGCGATATCCCGGAGAAGTTGGGCCTGTACCTTGGGGCGATCGGCAGGGCCACCTACAAGATGAACCGCATCGTGGATGAACTTCTGTTGTTGGCGAGCATGCATAGGCCTGGCGACATCCCGTGTGGCCCGGTTGACATGGCCGCCATCATCTCTGACGTGCTCTGGCGTCTCTCGAACGTGATCCGACGCCGTCAGGCGACGATCACGCTGCCGGAGGTCTGGCCGATCGCCGTCGGCTACGGGCCGTGGATTGAGGAAGTCTGGGCGAATTATCTCAGCAATGCGCTCAAGTACGGCGGCGACCCGCCGCTGATTGCGCTGGGAGCGTCAGTTGTCGAGGGAAACCCCACGAATGGTGGTCCACCCCTCATCCGGTTCTGGGTTCGCGATTGCGGGAAGGGGCTTTCGCTGGTGGAACAGAAACGGATCTTCACGCCTTTCGAAAGATTGGATCAGGTGCGCGTCGAAGGTCATGGTCTGGGACTCTCGATCGTCCGGCGAATCATGGCGCGGCTGGGTGGCGAAGCCGGCGTCGAGAGCGCCGGCAAGGCGGGGAAGGGGAGCCTCTTCTATTTCACGCTAGCGGGTCAACTCTGATTTATCTGCCGATGGCGCCGTCTCGAAGACTCGCCGGGTCCCGGCTCCACACTGTGTGGAGCCGGTGTCCTACAAGTCATCTGAACGTGGACCTGAAAGTCCACGGAGCACCGATGTGGTCCACCCGATACAGAGGTATGCTTAGGGTGTAAGGAAGGAAGGTGCCCGGTCATCGGGCAGGAAAGGGTCAGTATGGGGCTCCGGTCGGCTCACAAGGTGAAATCGCTAACGTGGTGGCGTGGTCCGATTGCCGTGCTGTTTGGCCTGCCGGCTCTTTGGTCAGGCACCTTCCTGACAACGCAGGTGCTGGTTCTTGGTCTGTTTGCCATAGCAGAGGGTATGTCGGCCTTGATTGGGGGCCTGCTTGCCCGCTCCGGACGGGGTCTTGGTTGGCCGCTGGCCTTGAGGGCAATGGCGACCATCCCCATCGCGGTGCTGGTCTGCGTTCGGCCGAGCGCTGCCGGACCTGCATTGCTCTCTGCCATTGTGGCGTGGGTGATGTTCACCGGGACGCTGGAC
>JAFGNI010000017.1 GCA_016927095.1 Anaerolineae bacterium
CCGCCCGGGCCACGGCTGCCCGCGGACCATCGCCTCCAGGTCGGGCGGATCGTGTTGCACCGAGCGCACATCCCCCGCCTGCGCCCAAATCACCGTAGGATTGTCGGAAGTGGAAAGCACCAGGAGCAAGACCAAGGCCAACCCAACAGCCCAACGACGCTTACCGCGCATCGCTCACCCCCTACGTCTTACTGCAACAACTAGACTCTGAACCGGGCTGTTACCCGGTCCTCACAGCTCCCAACTACACCTAAGTCCCGAGTCCTGAGTCCCGACTCACACTACCGAACCGCTAATGGGCCGACTCGCCGATTCCTCCATTCGCTGATTCGCTTACTCGCTTTCTCGCTTTCCCGCTCACTCGCCGCCCCGGATCAGCCACAGCACCTCCGGCAGCAGCGACTGCGTGGTCGACAGCGCCTCGTCGGCGTGGATCGTCACGTTGCCGTTCCAGTCGCCGAAGTAGCCGCCGGCTTCCCGCAGGATAGGGGGAAACGGCCCGCAGTCCCAGTCGCTCATCACCGGGTCCAGCATCAGCTCTACCCGCCCCGTCGCCACCAAGCAGTGCCCGTAAGCATCGCCCCAACCGGCGCGGTAGTAGGTCGCGTCCTTGATCCGCTGCCACGCCGCCCCGCGCCCGTAGATCTGGAAGTTGTTCACGTCGGTGAACGAGACCACCGCCCGGTTCAGCCGCGTCTCGGTTGAGACGCGGGCCGGTCGCCCGTTCCACCAGCAGCCCTCCCCTGTCGCGGCAGCCACCATCTCATCCAGCGCAGGGAAGTAGGCAACGCCTACCTCGACACTGCCCGCGATCTCGAGCCCGATCAGCACGGCGTACAGGGGCACCCCGTGGACAAAGGACTTTGTGCCGTCGATCGGATCCACATACCACCGGTGCGCCACCCCGGATAGCTCATCGGCCCCGTACTCCTCACCGACCACCGCGTGGCGAGGATAGCGAGACTCGATCCGCGCCCGGATCAACTGCTCCGACTGCCGGTCCGCCACCGTCACCGGGGTATCGTCGGTCTTGAAGTCGGAGTGGACGCCGGTCTGAAAGGCGGACAGGGTCAAGCGACCGGCCAAATAGGCCGTCTCGACGGCGAAATCAAGGTACTCGCGTAGGGGTTCGGGCATCGGTGTTGGCTCCTCTATGGAGAAGAGATAGGGAATAGGAGAAAAGGGCTGAGGGACAGGGCAGGTGTGTCATATGACGTGCTTCTGCCAAACGGTATACTTGTCGTGGATCACGAAACCGATGCGCTGGTAGAATGCCTGGTCGGAACCAACGTGCACCCGGACGGCACCCTCAGCGCGGATGCGGTTGATCCCCTCGTAGATGGCGGCGCGGCCTAAGCCCGACCGGCGGTAGGCCGGTGCCGTGCCCACCGGCTCAAGGATCCCGATGCGGTTCTGTGCGTCATACCACATCGTCGCGAAGCTGACGATCCTGCCGTCGGGCGCCCTCACGTGTAGGTCTAGGTCGGCGCGGTAGTCGGGCGTGGCCTGCATCCTGCGGAAACCAACGATGGCCCGCTCCGGATAGGGCGGTTCGCCGGCGTAGCCGAAGGCCGCCGCGTGGGCGGCACCCTTCTCCTCAGCGGACACGGCGGCACCATCGGCGAAGGTGTAGCCCTCGGGCAAGGCGACGGGGAAGGCATCGCCGACCGTCAACACACCGTCGTGGTCCACCCAGCCCTCGCGAGCGTAGCCGTGCTCCGCCGCCATCCGCTCCAGTCGCACGTCGCCGGCAGGCACATAGAGCCGGATCCGGCGCGCGTCCCCCTCCACCTTGCCCATTCGCGCCTCGCAGAAGGCAAACAGCTCCGGCAGGAGTGCCTTCGGCAGGTCTTCGTGCCGCAGTTGGAAGAAGGCCTCGCCGTCGTCCTCGCCTTCGGCATTGACCACAGCTTGGATCTCGCCAGCCGCCTCCCAGATGCCGATCTGTGCGGCCCATACATCCAGCGAGATGGCGTGCATCGTCCTAGCGAGCGACACCGAGAAGTTCCACCGCTCGATCGTCCAGTTGTAGGAGCGCCGGAAGTGGCCGTAGGTCGTCACCAAGAAGTCCCGCACCCGTAGGAAATCCTTATCGTGGTCGTAAGGCCGCATCGTCATCGTCGTCTCCTTGCACGGCGCGGGACAAGCCCGCACCATCCACATCCGGACCGCGGGCATCCTGCCCGCACGCGCACAGCGGTACCTGCGGTTCAACACCCGTTGTGCGCACAGCGGGTCCCCGCCACCAAGATGTGCCCGTGCGCAGGCGTGCCGCCGGCACGTCCCTACAAAGAGCCCGCGCCATCACCTGCCACCAGTCCGTCCGTCGGTTCGCTTACTCGCTTACTCGCTCATTCGCCGATTCTCTCCTGCGGCGCGATGGTCATCGCGATCTCGGCCATGCGCGTGTAGGCGGTCTCGCGTTCCTCAGCTGTGGCCGCCTGTCCCTTCACGATGTTGTCGCTCACGGTGAGGATGGACAACGCACGAACGCCGTGCTGCGCCGCCAACGTGTAGAGAGCAGCGGTCTCCATCTCCACGGCGAGGACGCCGTAGGCCGCCCAGATCTTCCACCAGTCGGGGTTGTCATTGTAGAACCGGTCGCTGGAGAAGATACTGCCGACACGCACCTCAATGCCGCGCGACTGGGCCGCCGCGTGGGCCGCCAGCAGCAGCTCGAAGCTCGCGGTGGGGGCGTAGTCCATGCCACCGAAGCGCAGCCGGTTGGTCTGGGAATCGGTCGACGCCGACATCGCCAACACGACGTCACCCAAGGCCAGATCGGCCTGCACGGAACCGCAGGTGCCCACTCGCATCAGCGTCGTGGCCCCGTAGTCGCGGATCAGCTCGTTGACATAGATGGAATGGCTGGGGATGCCCATCCCGGTGCCCATGACCGAGATGCGCTTGTCGCCGTACCGCCCGGTGAAGCCCAGCATGTTCCGGACCTCATTGAAGCAGATCACGTCCTCGAGCATCGTCTCGGCGAAATGCTTCGCCCGCAACGGATCACCCGGCAGCAGGACTGTTGGAGCGATCTGTCCGGGTTCAGCACCAATGTGGATACTCACGGAACACCTCCTATGTGACACTGTGACGGAAAGACCCACGCATCTCAGTCTACCGACATGTGGTCCACGGCAGCGCCCATGGCGTCTCTTCATTTGCGCCCAGTGGCTTTCTGCAGGCCCTGGGCGCTGCCGTTCGGCGGAACCTACGGCGTCGTGGAGCGCCAGGCCTGACCGCACCTATCGACCTGCTACCCTCTGACTACCTGCTGGACGCATTCACGGACTGCTCACAGCTGACGACCGAGCCCCCTGTCTGTGATCTGTGGAATCTGTGGATCTTTTGTTGCTCTCCGCCCACGCAGCCTCAAAGCCCGCGTCTCCCAACACAGCCCGCAACATCGCCAGCACGTTCTCCGGCGGCGTGCCAACCTGCACCGCGTGGGTCGGCGCCGCGATGTAGCCGCCGCCGGCGCCAAAGACCGCCACCAACCGCCGCGTCTCACGCGTCACGGTCTCAACGTCGCCGTACGGCAGTAGTGACTGTACCGGGATGCCGCCGTGGAAGGCCAACCGGTGGCCGTAGGCGGCCTTTAGCCGCCCCGGTTCCATCCCCGCGGCGTCGGTCTGCACCGCCTCCAGCACATCAATCCCGGCGCCCATCAAATCCGGCACAATGTCATACACGGCACCATCGGTATGGAACATCACAGCCGCGTGCGGCGCCAACGACTTCCCCAGCCGGAAGAGCCGCGCGTGAGTCGGCTGGATCACCGCGCGATAGGCTTTCCTGGACATCAGCAGCCCCTGCTGTCCGCCGAGGTCGTCGGCGAAGTAGAGGATGTCGATCAGGTCGCCCGCCACACTCAACGCCCGTCGCAGCGTCCCGGCGAAGACATCGCCGATGCGGCCCAGCGCCGCCCGCACCAGGTCGGGGTTGAGCAACACGTTGACCAGCGCCTCCTCCAGCCCCGTCATCCAGCAGTAGATCTCGAAGGGGTTGCCGCACATCCGGATGGAGAGCTTGCGCGCCCGCAGCCCCTCCGGGTCCGCCGCCAACACGTCCTCCTGGAAGTGCTCATAGTCGTAGGCATCGGGATCGGGCCACGGGTAGCCGTCCAGCTCCGCCGGGTCGGTGACGCCCGCCAGCGGATGGTGCGCGATCTCGTCGTAGCTGCCCGCCCCATACGACTGGGCCGCACGATGGATGCCCCAGACATCAACACTCCCCGTACCGGCTGCCAGCGGGGTCGGGCTCACCTGAATCACATCATCCACCGCATCGCGGAAGCGGACCCAATCCGCGCCCCGCTCCGCCAGGTAGGCCTCCAGCACCGCCGCCATCTCCGGCGTCGGCCCGAAGTTCCAGGAGAATGGCACCCGTGCCGGCTCACGGTGCGCAAGCGCAACCCGTACCCGTTCACGAGGGGTCATGGTGACGCTACTTGTCAGTTGTCAGTCTCCTGTTTCCGGCGGACACAATTCACCATTCACGATTCACCGGAGGCTCTCTAGAGTCAGAAGTCCTGAGTCAGGGCTGGCGGCAAGGCTAACGCCGCGAGCACCCCCGACTACCAACCATGAATCAAGACTTTCGACTCTTGACTCTTGACTCTTGACTTGCCGCAGCGATTCGTATCCCCCTCCGCGCCACCACCCACACCACCAACCCCGACGCCAGACTCGGGACTCAGGATTCCTCCCTGTCCTCAAACCGCACCGTTCGCGTGTCCTCCTCGAGGCCGGTCGGCTTGGTCAGCGTCCCATACAACGCCGGTCGCCGCGTCTTGATCCAGCGGCGCCCCGTGCACTGGACCAGCACCTTCGGGTCCAGGTCGGCGACGACCATCTCATCCCGCGCCTTCCACGTCTCCACCAGTATGTCGCCGTAGGGATCGAGGATCATGCTGTTGCCGGTGCGCACCTCGTCGTCGTCGATGCCCACGCCGTTGGCGAAGACCAGGAAGAGGCCGTTGTCGTGGGCGCGGGCCGGCAGCCAGTGCATCAGCCAGTCGCGTCCTTTAGGCCCGCGGAACTCCGCCTCGATCGCGTCGGGGTTGGCCTCCCGCTCCTTCCAGAGCCGCAGATCGATCCGGCCCATCAGCCGCGGACTCGGCGTGTGGCAACCGCCGGTCTGGTGGGGCGCCAGAAGCACCTCCGCGCCCATCAGCGCCGTGACCCGCACGTTCTCTCCGATGTTGTTATCGTAGCAGGTGAGGACACCCACGCGGGCGCCCTGCGGGATGTCGAAGACCGTGTAGCTGTCGCCCGACGCCATATGCTCGCTGATGAAGCAGTGCAGCTTGCGGTGGTAGGCCACCTGCCCGTCCGGCATGGCCACCACATAAGTATTGTACAAGGTACCGTCGCCGGTCTCCTCGATCAGCCCGGCCCCGATCGTCATCCCCGTCTCCCTTGCCAGCGCGCGCAAGGTCTCGCTGCTCGGCCCGTCGGGCACCGGCTCCGCCAGCACCACAATCTCCTCGCGCGACAACTTGCGCGCGTGCCAGTATCCCGTGATGCACATCTCCGGGAAGACCAGCAGATCCACGCCCTGGGCCTGCGCCTCCGCCACAAACGCCTGGATCCGCCCGAGGTTATACGCCTTCTCCCCCGGTCGATGATTGAACTGCACCGCTGCTGCGCGTAGAGGATTCATCGGCTTGCTCTACCTCCCTCAAATTACCGAGTGGACAGTGTGGAGTCACGAGTCATGAGTCATGCTCGTGCTGAGCGGACGGCTCGCGAAGTCGCCCTGTCGTGCAGCCAGGAATCAAGACTCACGACTCAAGACACGTGCTAGATCATTGAGCTCTGTCCGTCCACCCAGCGCTACAATCGCGTCATCTGGTACGCCGAGCGCCCGCAGCGGCTTCACGATGTTCGTCATCAGGTCCGGTACGTAGGCCTTCAACACCGCACTGGGCGCCGTCGGCACCAGCGTCACCATCCCGATATCCGCGGGCAGCAGCACCGTCTGCCCGGGCCGCAGGGCCTCGGCACGCTCACCGTGTACCACAGTCGCTGCGCCCTCGATCAGAGACAGAACGTAGAAGCGGCTGCCGTCGCAGTTGACCATCGTCGGCGCCATCAGGTCCAGCCGCTCCAGCACGAAATAGCGACAGGCAAAGACGAAAGTCCGGCGGTTGGCGCCGCCCCCCATCGTGACCGGCGTCGTCTTGGCGTCAAAACCGTCCTCGAGGTGCAGACCCTCCAGTGTGGCTTCAACCATAGCCTCTCGCTCTACCGCGGGCAGCGCCGGATCGGGCGGGCGCAAGCTGATGTAGACGTCCGAGTTCTGCATGATCTCATAGAAGAGCACGCCGCCCGCCGAGTAGTGCATCGTCCCCGCGTAGAGCAGGAAGGCGTCGCCGGGCGCCACCTCATAGGCGCGCATCTGCTTCCGGATCGTCCCGTCGAGGATCGCATCGCGGACCGCCTTCCGGGTCGCGCCGTCCTTGTTGCCACAGCAGATCGTCGCGCCCGGGCGGGTCTTCAGCATGTACCACGCCTCGGTCTTCCCCGGATCGTCCAGCCCGCGCTTCTCGGCCAGACTGTCGCTGTGGTGCGCCTGCTCGCTCAGCACGTTCGACGCATCCAGGAATTTGATCAACAGCGGGAACCGCGTCCCGCAGCGGGCCACCACATCGGAGCCGAGAAAGGCCTCGCCATACCGCGCGATCACCTCGTGCAGCGACGTGCCGGCCAGTGGCCCGTTGATCACCTCGCTCGACTCCCCAGGCCGGTCGCAGACCTCCCAGGTCTCGGCAACGCGGTCGTCTTCGGGCAGCCCTTCTTTCTCAAACGCCTCCACGATCCACCGGTCGCCAAACCGGTAGTCGCGCAGGATCTCCTTGAAGCGCAACGGATATAGCGTCTCGGTCATCGTATCTCCCCTCAAAAGACAGAATGAGCGAAAGAGCGAATCAGCGAACGCCTCCTATCGCAGATACCCCGCGAGTCGCGGGACGCCGTCATTCGCTCATTCTCCATTCGCTGATTCTGCTATTCGCTGATTCGAACCACCTCATACCGCCGCGCCACCTCATCGTTCAGCACGATGCCCAGGCCAGGGTCCGGGCGGAGCGTGAAATAGCCGTCGGTCACCGTCGGCTCCAGGGGGTTCGTCAGCAGGTCGTAGCGCCCGTCGCCGAAATAGGGGAACCACTCCTGGATGATGAAGTTTGTGAGGGCCGCGTCCAGCTGGACCGCCGCTGCCGTCGAGACGGGACCGCCGCAGTTGTGCGGCTGGATGTGCAGGTTGTACGTCTCGGCGTGCGCCGCGATCTTCTTCGTCTCGGTGATGCCGCCGGCCAACCCGAGATCGGGCTGCAGGATGTCGAGGATCTGGCCTTCGATGTAAGGCCGGAAGCCGTAACGAGTGTAGAGCCGCTCGCCCGCCGCGATGGGGATGTCCACGGCCGCCGCGACCTTCCGCATGCACTCGACGTTCATCGCGTCCACGGGCTCCTCGTAGAAGAAGGGAGCCAGCGCCTCAAGCCGCTTGCCCACCTGGATCGCGGACGTCGTGCCCAGGTTCCCGTGGACCTCAACAAGGATGTCGACCTCGGGGCCGATGGCCTCGCGCACCGCACGCACGCGCGCGACGGCAAGGTCGGCGCGCTCGCGATCCAGCGCCCGTCGCGCGTAGTCCCAGACGCCGTCGGGGCGGACCGCGAAGGGATCGAACTTCATAGCCGTGAAGCCATCATCGACCACCTTCAGCGCCGCTTCAGCGTAGTCTGCCTGGCTGACGCAGCCGTGGTACCAGCCGTTGGCGTAGACCCGCAGCCGCTCCCAGACGGCGCCGCCCAGCAGCTCGTAGACCGGCACGCCCAGTGCCTTACCCTTGATGTCCCAAAGCGCCTCGTCGATGGCGCTCATCCCGCCGTAGACTACCGGGCCGCCGCCCTGCCCCCAGAAGGTCCGGCGGAACCCCTGCTCCCAGATCTTCTCGATCTGAAAGGGGTTCGCGCCGATCAGGTAGGCCTGCGCCAGATCGCGGACCATCCCGATCCCGGCATCGGCCCCGACCCCGTACGCCAGCGACACCTCGCCCAACCCGCTGATCCCCTCGTCGGTGTGGATCTGGACAATCACCGGATTCCACCCGGTTGACGCCGTCCGGCTGATCTTGACGTCGTAGATGTCAACAGCTGTAATCTTCAACTGACACCCCCTCGAACGCTGCTGCGTCCCTGTCTCGACTGACGCCGGAGTCAAGAGTCACGATTCATGCTCCCCGGGATCTAGCGCGGTCTCGCAGTCAATCTTGTTGCCTAAGCATGAATCAGGACTCTCGACTCGTGACTTCTGCGTTAGGGACCTACCCCGATCAGGCGATCCTCTCCGCCCCACTATGCACCTCACTGACCCTGAGCACCGCCGCCGCGTGGCCCGGTCGCTTCGCGTTCCACGACTTCATATCCTCGTAGTAGACGCCGCTGGTTTCGTAGGTGATCGTGCCCTTCACTTGGTACGACTTCCCCTCCTTGGTGATGAAGAGGATCGACCCCGGGCTCCCGGCCTGGATGTTGGCCTGCGTCTTGTTGAAGTAGTTATCCGCAACCACCAGGTGTTCGTCGTCGAACATGCCGACGCACGAGGCCCAGATGGCATTCGGCATTCCTGCCGCATCGACCGTCGTGAAGACAATGGGCCCCTCTCGGTCCTGCCACGCTTCCTGCACCGCTTCCGGCAACTTCGTCACGTCTCGCTCCTTGCTGATCATGGATGGATGATGGTGTACAGGCCGATGGTACGCCCGATCCGCAAGCGGCGCAACCCGGCAGAACACCGCCCGCCGGCCGGACCACCTGCCATTGGACCGCGGCATCTTGCCCGCACGCGCACGCAGCCTTCTGCAGTGCAGCACCTTGTGTGCGCACACACCACCCTCGCCATCGAGCTCGCGACGTGTGCAGACGCGGCACCGCCGCGTCCCTACACCAGCAACGACAACGCTGTCAGGGCCCTGAGCGCCTGACAGCGTTGTCGTTCGGTCTCTCTGGCTACAAACCGGAGCTATGCGTTATGTGTGCCCGTGTTCGTGTCCCGTGTGCACGTGCCCATGCGACCGCTCCTCCTCGGTCGCCTCCTTCACCCCGACCACCTCGACATCGAAGTGAAGGGTCTCGCCCGCCAGAGGATGGTTCAGATCCAGCACGGCCTTGGCCGCCGTGACCTCGGTCACCGTCGCTAGGTGCACGCCTTTGTCCGTCTGGACGTGAAAGCGCGCGCCCACCTGCACCTGCTGGGGATTCGGGAACTGCGCCAGATCCGCGGTCATCACCATTGCCTCGCTGCGCTCGCCGTACCCCTCTGCAGGTGGGATTGACACCGAGAGCGTGTCTCCCGCTTCCTTACCCGCCAGCGCCTTCTCCAGCCCCGGGATAATATTGCCCGCACCGTGGAGATACGCCAGCGGCTGCCGCCCCTCGGATGTGTCCAGCACCTTGCCTGCATCGTTCGTCAAGGTGTAGTCAATCTGTACCGCTTTGCCATCGGAGATCTTCATGTCGTTCCTTTCGCCTGCACTCGTTACAATCGACATGCTAACAGGCTTGGCGGCAAAGCCAAGCTCACCGGCGCAACAGCCTGTTCGACCGCGGGTATCCTGCCCGCTGGGCACGACACCGTCGTGTCCGGTAGCCAAGTGCGCAGCCGTTGACCAGCATCAGGCTGGCACTGCGCGCATGCGGGCAAGATGCCCGCGGTCCGACGGTCAGACCCCTTCTCCCATATCCCTTTGTCCTTATCCCCTGAACTTGTCTGCTATGGCCTGGCTTCTGACGGTCCCATGACGGTGGCTCTCTATCATCAGGCTAGAACTGAGGACCGGCCATGGGCCATTGTGCCTGTCTGCCGCTGCACTGACGCCACAGGAGGAACACCGTATGAAGACCCGCACCCGTGCCCGACGTTGGATTTCTGCCCTCTGGGCGCTCTGTCTCGTACTGAGCCAGCCAGTTCCCCTGCTGGCAGGCGATCACCCCACACCAAGCCAGGGGAATCAGACCCCTCGCCTCGCGTGGGAGAGTCTTTCTGACGGCGGGGAGATCGCAGCAGTTACTGCAGGGCCACCGACGGCACTCGACATCGCGGGGCCCGGCACGATGGAGGTGGGCGAGACAGCGGTCTTCACCGCGACGGCGTCCGCCACGGTCAAGCCAACCGTGCCCATGACCTTCACCTGGGAACTGGCGGGGCGCCATCCCTACGTGGTGTCCGGCAACAGCCTTCGGAGCACGCACTCCGTCAGCTTCGGCGTCGCCGGCACCGGCTACATCACGGTGACCGCAGAGAATGTGGAGGGCAGCGTCACCTGGGTCCGCCGCATCTACGTCCAGGAGCCGCCGCAGCCCGACCTGGTGGCTCGTGACCTGACCTACAACGGCACCAGCGTGACGTACTACATCAGGAACTACGGCGACGCGACGGTGACGGAGACACACACGTCCAGGCTCTACGTCGACAACGTCCACGTGGACACCGACACGATCTCCGTCCCCATTGCGCCAGGGCAGACGCTGAAGCGGCTGTTCAGCCACGTGCCCTTCTGCTCGGGGCAGTCGGACGAAGTCAAGTTCTACGTCGATTACGATGACCTGGTCGACGAGAGCAATGAGGCCAACAACCGGCGCGTGGAGACGGTCCTGTGCGACGACAGCCCGCCCGTGATCACCCGCGGCCCCGAGGCCTTCGACATTGCCCAGACCTCGGCCCAGATCCGCTGGTGGACCGACGAGGCGTCCGACAGCCTCGTGGTGTACGGCACGCGCCGTGGCGCCTTCAACCTCAGCGCCACCAACACCGCAACCGTGACCCAACACGCGGTCACGTTGAAGAGCCTGCGGCCCGGCGTGACGTACGAGTACAAGGTGCGGTCGACCGACGATGCCGGGAACACCGTGGAGTCCCGACCGCGCACCTTCGAGACACTGGCCCCGCCGGCACCGGCGCCACCGGCGCCAACGGTCGAGCTGGTGCGCGACCCCGACCGCCCCGGCGCCTACCAGATGCGGGCGAGCTTCGGCGATGCCACCAACGTGGCCCACGTCGAGTTCTTCCTCAACGGCGAGCTCATCGGCGTCGACTACGGCAATCGCCTGCAACCGGCGGGCACGATGGCCCAGGAGGACGTGAGCGGCGCGATCGTCCCCGCGCCACAGGCCACGCAACCCATACCGACCAGTGCCTTCAAGACCACGTTCGTGCCCTACAAGCAAGGGTACACGCGCGCCGGTTTCTTTGACACGGGGCACACGGCGACGGCTGTGGTCCACACATGGGACCGCGTCACGTACGCCACGCCGGTCACGGTCCAGATCTCCAGCACGAGCGAGCCGCTGCGGATGGAGGCGCACATCGAGGCGCCGGCGCCCGACCACACGATCTACATCAACGGCGACACGACGCCCGCGGGGACCATCGTGCAGGTGGAAGTCTTCGCCGCGCGCTACGACTGGGATTGCGAGTACGCCGCCTTCAGCACCAGCGCCGACTGTGCAGAGGTGATGCGGGCGGTCGACTACGTCAACGTCTATCGCGGCAGCGACTTCCTCACCACGCTGTACCCCAGCAACGACCAGGACTTCGACTACGCGACATATGTTGACCTGAGTGGCCTGCCGGCGGGGAGCCATCAGATCCGCGTGCTCGCCGTGGACGCGGAGGCCGGCGAAGTCTGGCGCGACACCTTCGTCACGGTGGTGCAGCGGCTGCCTAGCCTAGCCCTCACCCGCGAGGTCGACCGCTTCGGCAACCGCATCCGAGTCCGCCTGACGGTAGAGAACTTGCCCGGTGCCTCCGGCATGGCCAAGATCATGCAGGTCGAGGACTACGTGCGCGGCTTCCAGGTCGCCCAGGACCACGAGACCTATGACGTCTGGGCAGACTACGCCGCGTGGGGCGACGATGTCGGCGAGAACGTCATCACCATCGACTTCCCCAACAGCCCGGGCGACGTCAAGATGCTCGACCCCGGCGAGAGCCTGGAGCTCGACTACTGGATGGTGCCCATCCTCTACGAGGACGACATCGAGTACGAGATCGGTCACAAGCAGGTGGAGGTCCGTTACATGGAGCTCTCCGGTGACGTCCGCACCGCGGCCTTCGACCGCGAGTGGCTTAATGAACAATGGATCGTCTCCGAGGCCACGCACGATGCGAACTATCTGATCGTGACGGCGCCCGAGGTGCTGATGTGGACCGAAAGCAATACCGACAACGTCAACCTGCTGCTGATGACGATGGCAGACCTGGCGCGGCTTAGGCTGGGCGTGCTAGGATACCTCGAGGAACCCGTCTCCGCCCAGGACTTCGACGCTCTGATCACCAAGGGCGGTGCCTGGTCGGTGCGTATGGCCGACGAGTTCGAGACCGTCGGCAATGGCTACGTGCTCATCGTCGGCGAGCAGGAGGTCGTCCCTGCATGGACCGAGCACGGCGGCGATGTCGAGATCAGCGACCAGCCATACGCCGACACCGGCGGGGCAGGAGCGCCGGACCTGGTCGTAGGCAGGATCATCGGGAACACCGCGTATGACCTGCGGAAGCCGATCCAGGCTAGTAACGACGTCTACCTTGGCGACGCCGACTTCGACCGCAGCAAGGCCTGGCTCCTAAGCGGCGGCGGCGAGGGGCAGAGGGAGTTCGCAGACCAACTGAACGAGATCCAAGCCAAGCTCTACGACGACCCCGGCATCGCCGAGCACACGAAAGCCCTGGCCTATGACTACCACGACATCGCCAATGTGATGCACGAGGTGAGCAGCGGGGACGGCTTCGTCGCCGGCAACATGCTGGGAGCGGCCTACGACCATGCCGTCCTGGCCGATCGGACCGCCGACTACTTCTGGTTCTTCGACCCCAACTCCGGCACCGACGTCTATGGCTTCGATCAGGTTTACGACAGCGACGACGTCCTGGTGGTGGGGCACGTCACGCCGGGCCCGGAGGATGACCTCGTGATGGGCGACCGCAGCACGGGCGAGATTCGCATCTTCAGCACGGGCGCCGACAGTGCATTCTCACCCGGCGCCTACGGTTTCGGACCGCAAGACCTCCTTGCCGTCGGCGACGTCGATGGCGACGGCGTCGGTGAGATCATCCACGGCTTCGTGGGCATCTACGCTGAAGGTGTTGCCGTCTACGATGCCGCCGGCGCCGAGAAGTCGGGCTACGGCTTCACCTTTGACTTCGCCCTCTCCGATGGGCTCGCCGCAGGTGACCTTGACGGCAGCGCCGGGGCCGAGATCGTGATCGGCGATGCGGGCACAAACATCGACGGGGCTATCAAGGTCTTCAGCGCCGACGGCACGCTGCTGGCGTCAAAGGGCGGTACCTTCTTCTCGAACAGCTATCAGCAGCTCGCCGTTGGCAACGTTGCACTCCCCGCAGGCAGCGCGGCGGAGATCGTGGTGAAACACCCAGGCTGGATCTGGGTCTATGATCTCAACACGGCAAAGGGCACGCTGGACGAGGTTGAACGCATGTACCTGCCCTGGATGTCGGTGGAAGATCGGATGGCCCTGGCAGACATCAACGGGGACGGCGTTGATGAGATCCTGATCGCCAGGCCGGACGATGATCTGATCACGCAGGTGGACATCTATCACTGCGAACGGGTCCAGCCCGACGTCAATGCCTGGACACCCGAGAGCGACATCCTTGTCTACCGCGGGCACGGATCACCCGGTTCTCTGGATTGCGTGCGCTCATTCCCCAGCGGCTTCGGAAACGCGAGACCGTTCATCTTCGCGGCAACCTGTGATGCGGGCAACTACGAGGAGAGCAGCGACAACGGCGTGGCGGAAGCCTTCTTCGACGCGCACGGTGCTGTCTACATCGGCTCTACCGCGCCTTCAAATCGACAGCTGAATCTCAATGCGGTCAAGGGCTTCTTGAGCCGCTGGGGAGACTATGACTCCATCGCTGAGAGCTTTATGGACCTTGAGCGCGACAAGTGGGGCACCGACGCTTACTGGCGGAAATGGATCCGCGAGTACAACTACTACGGCGACGTGAAGTTCGGTGCATTCCCCCAGCCGGGGATGGCGTCCGTCAGTGAGGTGACCGCGGCTCCCACCGAAACCCTCACCCTCGACCTGCCGGCGCTGGCCGTCACCACCACCAATGGCATCGACCGCGTCACGATCCCTGGCGGCGACCTCTGGCTGGAGGTCGACGAGGCCCAGGTACCCATCTGGCTCGCCACCTACGAGTACCCCGCAGGCGTCCGCGTCCAGGAGATCGTCATGGACGACCGGTCCGGCCTGGAGACGCACACCGGCTGGGTCTTGCCGCTCAACACCGACGCGACCGACTACGACCTGCCCGACATCGCAGCGACCTTGACGGTCACGGATGATGTTTGGGTCCCCGCGACCGATGTGCCCTTCGCATGGACAACGATGGACAACCCCGACGGCACCACCACGCTCTCGCTGGCGGTCTACCCCTTCTACTACCACGCCCTCACCACTGAGAGCGAGTACTACCGTCACCATAGCTTCACCATCACCACCACCACCACGGCCCTCACCATCACGCACCTGAGCCCATCCCAGCATGTCTACGAGCCCGGCGACTGGGTAGACGTCGATCTGCAGATCGAAAACGGCGACGCGGCCCTCGATGTGGTCGTGCAGGGCGACATCGTGGCGGACGACGGGACGGTGGTTTCCGGTCTGCTGCTCCGAAGTCTCCACGACCTCACCGGACCCATTGTCTTCGACCCCTCTTGGGACAGCACGGGCACGCCGGCAGGCGACTACCGGATCGTCGTGACGCTCCAGGACAGCGAGGGCGCCGTCCTCGACCAAGCGGAGGCCGGCTTCCGCCTGGGTCTGGTGCAGGGCGAGCTTACGTCGCTGACGGTCGATCCGGGATCGCTCGCCGCCGGCCCGATGTTCGATATCGGCCTCGGCTTCCGCAACACCGGCAGCATGCCCATCACCGGCACCGCGCAGGTCACGGTCTTGCCGGCGAGTGGCGGCGGCACAACAGCGATTATGACGGGCACGCTTGCGGTCCGGCCGGGCGGGACTGCCACCTTCTCGACCCTATGGGACGCCACGGGGATAGCCTCGGGGGACTACGTGGTCCACGGCGTCGTGAAATACGACGGGCGCGCCACGTCTGCACTGATCTTCAAACTAAAGTCGAGCTTCCAGAACTATCTACCGCTTATACTCCGAAGATAGCCGGCGGGACGCTCAATTCGTCCCGGGCCGTGTGCCCTTTGACCCACCGGGCAAGGCATCGATGCCTTGCCCGGTAGCCCATATGTCTCAGATGATAGCGTCGGAGGCGTGAGGCCGGACTCTACCTTCGGCATGGTGCACCACCCGGTACGTCAGTGCCGGACAGGATGAGCTGCTTTGGCGGCGACTTCTGGATCGCCACGGGCGTTGGCTGGTGCTCGCCCAGCTCGTGGCACACCTGGCCCACGCGCTGGTGGGATGATGACTGGTGCTACACCTTCGGTGCCTACGTCGACCTCAGCCATATGGTCCCGGGCGGCGTCAACTTCTCGACGAAACTCGACTTCGAATAGAGAGCACGCGATGGGCGTGGCGGCTCTGCGCCACGCCCATCGCTAGCCCGTGCTAAGCCCGGCGCCGGCCGGCATTCAACCGCCGCATTGCAGCCTCTTGGCGTAGGAAAGGCAATGCAGCAGGAGCGGGGGCC
>JAFGNI010000766.1 GCA_016927095.1 Anaerolineae bacterium
GGCTCAAGAAAGGCGGCTCGGATCTCAGAGTCGAGCAGACCGAGCAGATCATGGATGAGATTGAAGCCTTGGCCACCGAGGTCGATGCGCTGCTGGCCCAGGCCGGCGTCTCGGAGGTACGATGACGAAGCACCTGATCCGGATCGGGACGGCGGTGATGACCACACTGCTGGGGCTGGTGGTGCTGTGGCAGTTTCGCACGGTCGCCGTCTACCTGGTGGCCTCGTTTGCACTGGCGGTAACCGTCCGTCCGGTGGTCAAGCACTGGATGAGGCAGAGGGCAGCGGTGCGCCTGGCCTTGATTCTTCTCTACCTGGTCGTCCTGGGCAGTACTGCCTTCTTTCTCTTCATGGCCGGCAGATCCGCGCTCAATGAGATAGAGCAGATGACTTCCGCCGTGTCGCTGCAGGGGGAGTGGAAGCTGCCTCAATGGTTGATGGGCACACCGTTTCAGAAGACGCTGATCGCCCGGCTACCAACGCCCAACAGGCTCTTCGAAGCCGTGGTCGGCGACCGGGGCCAGCACGTATTGCCGGCCATACTCAGCTTCACGCAGGGCATAGGCAGTCTCGTGAGTAGCGCAGCCATCGTGCTGCTCCTGAGCTTCTATTGGAGTAGCAACCAAGCCCATTTCGAACGGCTCTGGCTTTCGCTGCTGCCACCCGGTCTGCGCGCACAGGTGCGTGACACGTGGCAGACCATCGAGCTTGACCTTAGCGTCTACATCCGCGGTCAAATCGCCCAGAGTCTCCTCGCCGGGCTGCTCTTGGGCCTGGGATACTGGGCTATCGGGTCACCCTATGCCCTGCTCTTGGCGCTCACCTGCGCGCTGCTATGCCTGTTCCCTGTGGTTGGCGCGCCCCTGGCGCTGCTCTCGCCACTCTTGGTTGGACTGCTGACCGGTGTGCAGCTGAGTCTGTGGACGACACTCTATACCCTCGTCGTTCTCATCGCCCTGGGCGCCTGGGTCAAGCCGCGCTTCTTCAAGCGCCGGCAGGACGATACCATACTGACCGTCGTCATACTGATGGCCCTGTCCGACGTTTTTGGCCCTATCGGTATCATCGTCGCGCCACCCATATCGGCCGTGTGCCAAATCCTGTGGAGCAGTCTGGTCAGTCGCCGCGTTGTGGCGGCGTCTGCGGCCCAGATATCCGATCTCAGGGAGCGTCAGGCCCAGATATGGGCTGTCGCTGAGGAGATGGAAGGGCCACCCTCGCCCGTGGTGACCAGTAGCCTGAGGCGGCTCACTCGTTTGATCGAGAGAGCTGAACCCGTTCTGCAAGCCATCCCGGAAGACCGTGTAGAAACACACTCTGATCGCTCTTAGAATCGCGCGGCGTGTGGTGGGACTCCGGCAACGGAGCATCTGCCGCTCGCCGGAGGAGAACATACTATGAACTCCAATGTTCCACACCACCGTGCCCTCTTGCAGGACATCGCCCGGCGCGCGATGGTAGAGCGTGGTTTGCTGCCGGACTTCTCGGCTGCCGCACTTGCCGAGCTGGACCGGATTCAGTCACCCGCCGCAGGTGACCGTGATGGATTCATCCGTGATTTGAGGCATCGGCTCTGGGCCTCCATCGATAACGACGACTCCCGCGACCTCGATCAGCTGACCGTAGCCGAGACGCTGCCCGGCAACAAGGTCAAACTCCTGGTTGCGATCGCCGATGTGGACGCGCTTGTTCCGGAAGGATCTGCCATTGACGAGCATGCTCGCCATAACACGACGTCGGTATATACTGTGGCTGAGATATTCCCGATGCTGCCGGAACGGCTGTCGACCGATCTTACTTCGCTCAACGTCCATGAGAATCGCCTTGCTATTGTCGTTGAAATGGTGCTGGGTGCGGACGGTGGGCTCCTGAGTTCGGAGATTTACCGGGCCTGGGTCCGCAGTCACGCGCAACTTACCTATAGCGGTGTGACCGCCTGGCTCGAGGGCGGTGACGCGCCGGAAGAGGTCACCGCCGCGAATGGGCTGGCAGAGAATCTGCGCTTGCAGGATCGCATAGTCCGAAAGATGCGGAATCTACGGCATATTCATGGGGCCCTGAGTCTGGAGACTCTTGAGGCCAAGCCGGTCTTTGAGGGCGAGAAGCTCCGTGACCTCAGAGTTGACGAAAAAAACCGTGCCAAGGAACTCATCGAGGATTGTATGATCGCCGCTAACGGGGTCACCGCGCGTTACCTCGCGTCCCGGCAGCTACCCTCGATCCGCCGGGTGGTGCGCACGCCCAAACGCTGGAGCCGGATTGTCGAACTGGCCGAAAGCCACGGGTATAGCCTGCCTGCGGCTCCGGATGCCAAAGCGTTGGATGAGTTTCTCGTCGCCGCTAAGCCCGCCGCCCCCCTGCAATTCCCCGACCTATCCCTGGCGGTGATCAAGTTGCTGGGCGCGGGCGAATACGCTGCGGAGCGCCCCGGTGACACCGCCCCCGGTCACTTTGGCCTCGCGGTGCAGGACTACGCGCATGCTACCGCGCCGAATCGTCGCTATGGCGATCTGATTACCCAGCGGCTGCTCAAGGCCGCCCTTGCCGGTACGAGCGCCCCGTACACCTATGCCGAACTGGCGGATCTCGCAAGACGGCTTACCATGAAAGAGGATGCGGCGAATAAAGTGGAGCGTCAGGTCAGCAAGTCCGCGGCGGCGCTTCTTCTCGAGGCGCGCATCGGCGAGAGATTCGAAGCCATTGTCACGGGCGCTGCGGACAAAGGCACCTGGGTGCGGCTGCTGACGGTGCCGGTTGAGGGCAAACTCATAAGCGGTGTTGAGGGCCTAGATGTCGGCGACGGGGTGTGCGTGCAGCTGACCGATACCGATGCTGAGCGGGGCTTCATCGACTTCAAACGAGTCAGATGTCCCCAGTCTTGATGCGACCGGTCAGGCGCGTCTCTCCGTTGCGGCAACGACAGGTCACGGGACAGGGACTGGCTCTTATGAACACAACCTTAGCGAAAGGAGGGCGACAGACATGATCGAGCATGACGTCACGATACGCATTGGGGGTGAGGCCGGCATGGGCCTGGAATCCAGCGGCGCGGGCTTCGCCAAGGCGCTGGTGCGGGGAGGGCTGCACGTCTTCGGCGTGCCCGATTTCTACTCGCGCATCCGCGGCGGGCACAACTTCTTCACCTTGCGTGCAGCACGCGAGCCCCTCTACAGCATTGCCGATCCGGTGCACGTGCTGCTGGCCCTGGACATAGAGACGATCCGCCGCCACCTCGCCGACGTTGTCCCCGGCGGGGCCATCGTCTACGACAGTAAGGACGAGCTGCCCGAGGAATTCCGGCGGGAGGACGTCGTTTTCATCTCCGCCCCCCTCGGCGAGATGGCCCGCGAGATCGGCGGCCTGGAGCTGATGCGCAACACGCTGACGCTGGGCGTGGCTGCGGGACTTCTGGAGTTCGACCTGAGCTATATGGAGGGCATTATCCGCGACAACTTCGCCCGCAAAGGCGAGGAGGTCGTGGACAGCAATATCGCCGTCGTCCGCGCGGGCGCCGAGCTGGCGGAACCCTATGTGGCCGACTTCCCCTTCAAGCTGCGCGCCGTGCCCGATGCCCCGGAGCGCATTATGCTCAACGGGACCCAGGCCTTCTCGATGGGGGCGCTGGCGGGCGGCTGTCGCTTCGTCTCCGGCTACCCGATGACGCCCGGCTCACCGGTGCTTATCTGGTTCGCCCAGAACGGCGCGAAGTACGGCGCCGTCGCCAAGCATGTCGAGGATGAGATCTCCGCCATCACGATGGCGATTGGCGCGGCGGTTATGGGCGCGCGTGCCCTCGTCCCCACCTCCGGCGGCGGGTACGCCTTGATGGTGGAGGCGACCGGCTTCGCGGGCATCAGCGAGACGCCCGTGGTGATCTACAACGCCCAGCGTCCCGGCCCCGCAACCGGGTTGCCCACCCGCACCGCGCAGGCCGACCTGCTCTTTATGATGCACGCCTCGCAGGACGAGTTCCCGCGCATGGTGCTGGCGCCCGGCACGCTGGAGGAGGCCTTCCATCTCGGCTGGCACGCCTTCAACGTCGCCGAACGCGCCCAGACGCCGGTCATGGTCCTGAGCGACCAGTTCCTGGCGGATGCATTCCGCTCGCTGGAGGCCGACGCGCTCGACTTCGACGCCGTCACGCTCGATCGCGGCGCCCTGCTCAGCGACGCCGACCTCGACGCGCTTACCGAGCCCTACAAACGCTACAAGGTCACCGAGAGTGGCATCTCGCCGCGCGCGCTGCCCGGGCACCCCAACGCCGTCTGGGTGACCGAGAGCAATGAGCACGACGAGATGCCGCGCATCCGGGAGAGCGCCCAGAACCGTATCGACCAGCAGAGCAAGCGGATGCGCAAGGGCGTGGCGATGGCAGAAGATGCGCCGGCGCCCACCTGGTACGGCCCTGAGGATGCCGGCTTGACGCTGGTCTGCTGGGGCTCCACCTACGGTCCGGCGCGCGAGGCGGTGGATCGCCTCAACGCCGAGGACCCGGGGGCGGCAAACCTGCTGCACTTCAGCTGCCTGGAGCCCTTCCCGCCCACCGCAGAGGCCGAGTTGGGCAAGGCCCACAAGGCCATTGTGGTGGAGGGTAACTATACCGGGCAGTTGGAGACGCTGATCCGTGCGCGGACGGGACTGTCGATGGATGGGCACGTGCGTCGCTATGACGGCAGGCCCTTCCGTCCCGAATTCATCCTAGCCGGCTTGGAGGAGGCATAATATGGTCACGCGCGACGACTACAAAA
>JAFGNI010000188.1 GCA_016927095.1 Anaerolineae bacterium
GTGTTGGTGACCACCGCGGGGACGACGCCCGGTGTACGGGCCGACTGCCCGGCCCCGCCCATTGCCTCGAGGAACAAGCCCGTCCGCGCCCCCTTCACGCTGAAGGTTGTCTTGAGCCCCTCGGCGGTATAGGTGTGCCGCGCTCGGGTCACCAGGTACGTTCCACTGAAGCGCTCCCCCAAGGCTTGCAGGGAGACGGCTTTGCCGGCGCGGATGTCGGGTCGCCGGAGCGCCTCGCCGTCAGCCTGTACGAAGGCGCCGCTGATGTCGTTGAGCCGTGCCTCAGCCAGCGCGTCGGCTTCAGCCTGGCTGCCGACGTTGTGATCGACGAAGACGCGCTTGCCTGTGCCAAAGGCCTGCGCCCACGAAGCCCCATCTCTAGGCTCCTGGATGTCTGGATAGAGCTTGCCTTGCTGGGCCCGCCCCACGATGGCCCTCTTCTCACTCACCGACCAGCCCCGTACCACGACCTCGTCAACCTGTTCGGCGAGGCTCATCCGGGGATAAAAGGAGAGCAGGTCGTCGCCCCAGGTTAGCTGCACGTCGCCGCCCGCCACCGCCGGCTTCTTGAAGATGAGCTTGTCATCGACCACGTAGCATTCATAGCCGATGCGCCAGGCACGTTCCTTGAGGAAGGCGAGGTCGGACTGGTTGTGCTGGAAGATGTGGTTGTACACGGCGCTGGTTGTCTCTACCTCCGCCTGCAGGCCTGCAGCCTGGGCGATCTCCGTGGCGAGGTCGCTGTCTTTCTTGTTAAGATGAGCGGTGCTCTTGGTCTCTCGATAGAGCCGGTGAGACTTGTCATAGCCGCGCACGACCAATCGCGCGATCATCCCTTCCTGGAACTCGGGCTCCAGGGCCGTGATCTCACCCTTGACTAGATCGACCCATTCACCATCCTGCGTCTGAGCCGCAATCTCGATCTCTTCTGTCAGATCGAAGGGCCCTTTGTCGATCAGCTCGAATTCCGGATCCTGGATGCGCACGGTGAACATATCCGGCACGTAGGCGTGCTGATCGACCTCAACGGCCAATACGTGCGCCATCGCATCGGGTTGGACCTCGGTCCCTCCGATTTTGATACGAATCTGACTGGCAAGTTCGGAACGTTCGGGCATCGCGCGGGTCCGTTCTCAGCTCATGCGATGGGGATGATCAACTGCTGTCCGGCCCTGAGGTTCAGGGGATCGTCCAGCTCGTTGTATTCGGCAATAGCGCGCCAGCGCGTAGCGTCGCCGTAGACCGCATAGGCGATGGTGTCGATGCGATCGCCGGCAATGACCCGCCAGACTCGCTCGATGTCCCCGCCGCCAGACGTCGGGTTCTGGCTGGGATAGTCGTTGAGATCCTTGTGCTGGGTGAAGGTGACGTCGACTTCAGCCCGCACGGGTGTCCCGTCCGGCTTAAAGAGGGTGAACTTTTGGACCATCTTCGTGATCACAGCCACGAAGCGGAAGACACCCCACTCAAAGGCCACCTCAGGTGGTGGGACCTTCTTCGTGCGATTGCCTTCTCGTCGCGTCTTGGATTCCATCAACTTCCAGAGTTTGTTGGTCTCTAGGCTGACGTCGCTGTCTGCCTCATAGGTGTCGAAGATCAGTTTGAGCTGCAGTGTCTGCGGTCCGGCCTTCTCGAACTCGAAGCTAGGCACATCGGAGCGATTCTGCCGCTCCTCCTTGTATGTGTTCTGCTTCGTGACCGTGTACTCGAAAGGGTTGAACATGCAGGAGACCGAGACACCGCCCCCTTTCTCGTCGCCAGACGAGGTTACCTCATAGATGCGCGCTGCTTCTAGATTGCTGCGTGTGTTGGGCATCGTTCACCTTCACTGCATCAGAGCATCTTTCACAGGTCCGTACACTGCGGGATGTCTTGGGCCATCCGGACGTCCATCAGGGACCCCGGAGGCGCTCCCATTCCACCATCAACCGTCGCTTGAGCTCAGCATAGACGCGCTGGGCCAGTTTCTCGAGATCGACTGCGGCTTGGGCTGTCTCCGCCTCGGGTTCTGCCTGTCGTTGCGCCTGCATGGCCGATGCCGGGGCAAGCGCTGCGTCGCCGTCGGCGGGTACGCTGACTGTGGGCGCCTGGGCCGTCGTAGCCATAGCCGCCCGCTGGATCAGCGGCGTGGCTTGAGAACCGGTCGCCGGCCGAGCCTGCGGCACAGCGCGCAATATCGCCGGTTCTCCAGCAGCGCTTCGCTCCGGTGTCTCCGGCGGTTGCTCCCCAATAAGCTCCCAGAGGTCGCTGGGCAATGGTCCGATCTCCGTCGTGACCACCGGGATAGCCGGGGTGCCCGTGCCGGCCACCGAGCCTTGTGGTCGCTGGACCTCCGGTCTTTGGATCAGGGCGCCGCGGTCTTCGGGCACGCGTTGTGACGGGCCAGAAGCCTCCATCTGTTCCGTGGCCAGCCGTGTCTCCGGCGCCGGAGGCCTGGTCGCGTCGCTGGCAGGTTGCACATCCAATCGTGGTGGCGGCGCCGTCGTCTCGGGCTCCGGGCGTCGTGCGGGACGGGGACGACGTGGCGGGATGGTCTCAATGGAGGAGCTGGTAGTCCGGGCTGCTGCCACGCGCTGCAATACGGCACCCGCTTCTGCCGGGGAGGTCGGGGCCCTGGTCGGGTAGCGCGAAGCCGCGGCGCCGTCCTCCGGCCCTACGTCTATGGCGTGGCGCTCGGCGTCGCGTGGACGCTGCACACCGGCGGATGCCAGCGCGCCGGTAGCTTGGGCCGGTGGTGTCACAGGTTGCCGCCGTCGCGATAGCGGGACCCGCTCGACCTGCCAGACCTCCTCCAGAGGTGGTTGCCGGGGGACGGTGCCCTCGTCCGTGATGCCCGGCATGCGGTCTGGCCTAGGGGACTCTGGTTCAATCAGGGTCGCGGAGGTCTCCTCTATCTGATCGAGCCCTGCGCGCAGGGGTGGGGCTGCAGTTCGTGTCTCGATCGATGGCTCACCCTCGGGCTGAATGGCGGTGCGGGGCACTGCCTGCGAATCCGGCTCCTCGCGTTCACGGTCGGCGGCGGGCCTGTCTGCCTGCGGTGCCGCCGATGGCACCTCCCGAGCCGTCGGGCGCGCCGCCGACAATGCGGGCTCTTGTGCCTCCGCTGCCCCGCGGTCGATGCCACGGGGGCGGAGCCGCTGGCGATCCGGCTGCTCAGCGACCGGGCCAGGGGCCTGATCTGTGGACACTGCGCCTGGCTCAGGTAGGGAGCCCATGACCTCATCCCGCGCGGCGATCGTGCCAGCCTCAATATCGGGTGTTGCCGTCGCCGGCTCCGTGGCCCCGGACTGACGCGGGTCCTCCCTGGCGGGTGTGGCACCGGTGGAAGGGGCTTGGTCCGGTCCTGCTGGGCGCTCGGTGGTCGCCGCCACAGCAGGCGGCGGCTGGGGCCCTGCAGAAGCGGCTTGTTCAGCGGTCCCCGGCTCTGGCGTCCCTGGCGTGGTCTGTAGCGCCGCCCCGGTGGCGGCCAACGTCTCGGTGTTCTGGGCATCGGGCGGCTGTGCCTCCTGATGCCGCCTGAAAATGGTCTGTAACCGGCGCCACA
>JAFGNI010000189.1 GCA_016927095.1 Anaerolineae bacterium
CAAACCGGCCAAATGCGATTGCCCTATCCTGACACGTATTTCGGCTTGCATCGTGTGCACCTGGTTGGTAGACTGTAAGTCTGGAACCCCTTTCCCGCAGACGCTGGAGAAGACCCAATGACCTATCCAATTCTAGAGCACGATCCGGATGCAGAGGCATTCATCGAGCCATCGAAGGTCGTACGGCAACGCGACATGCCCGAAGCCTGTGTGATCTCCTTCTTCCGCGACGTTATCGACGAAGTCGCGATGGAACACGAGGCCAGAACGCTCGTCGAGAACCGCTGGGAAGATGGCCCCCACGTGGTCTATGAGATCGCATTCAAAGGGAACCGCCTCGCCTTCTTCCACCCCGGCGTTGGCGCCGCGCTCTCTTCGGCCTTACTCGAGGAGGTCATCGCCTTCGGCTGCCGGAAATTCGTGGTCTGTGGGGGGTGCGGCGTGTTGGAGAGGAACGTCGCCACAGGACACCTGATCGTCGTCTCTGGCGCGATCCGGGATGAAGGCACGTCTTATCACTACCTTCCCCCCTCTCGCGAGGTCCAAGCCAACGCGGCAGCTTTGGATGTAGTAATCCGCGTGCTAAGTGCCCATAGCGTGCCCCACCTGGTCGGAAAGACCTGGACGACGGACGGCCCCTATCGCGAGACCCTTGGGATGATCCAGAGACGGCGAGACGAAGGCTGCCTGACGGTCGAGATGGAGGCTGCAGGGCTGATGGCGGTCGCTCAGTTCCGTGGTGTCCCACTGGCTCAGATTCTCTATGCCGGCGATGACCTCAGCGGTGCACAATGGGACAACCGCAACTGGCAGTCAAAGGCCGATGTTCGCACGCATCTGTTCTGGCTCGCTGCCGAAGCGGCGATCTCGCTGTAGCGTCAGGGCGTGGCGCCGCGGCTCCTGCAATTCACCGCCGGCGCCACGCCCCGTCTGAAGCGGATCAGTGCCCCCTAAGCGGATAGCCAGGGGCCAGGGCCTCCATCATCCGGACGTTCTCGCGAAGCTGGTTCCGGCTGGTCATACCGATCGAGAGGGCGTGGACCGTGCCCAGGCTGAGGACGAAACGGAAGGCCTTCTCCACATCGGCCTTGAGCTGCCCGCAACCCAACACTTTCATCGCGTAGAGGCCCTTGCCTGCCTCATACAGCTGCTCGATCACCGGTGTGACCTCAGCCAGGTCTCCATCCATGCGCGTGCCGTCGTAGTTGATGCGGACGAAGACAACATCGGACCAGCCGTCGTTAACCCCACGGCGAAGCGCCCCCAACCCGTGGCAGGAGAAGCCCACGGCCCTGACCTTGCCAACCTCCTTCGCCCGCGCAAGAGCAGCCATCGCCCCCTCGTAGCGCGAGGGCCAGTTGGCCTGGTTCAGCCCGTGCAGTAGAACAAGGTCCAGCACGTCGGTGCCCAGCTCCTTGAGGAAACGGTCAACGTCCCGTGCAGCCTGACGCTCGCGCCGGGCCGTCGTCTTGGTGGTGATCACAACCTCTTCCCGGGGCACGCGCCGAAGCGCCGCCGCCACATGGGGATGGGATCCATACTGGTCGGCAGCATCCCAGAACCTGACACCGAGGCTGTGCGCCTCGACCAACAGATTCGCCAGCCCCTCGAGGCCTAGCGCAGTCTGGTCGGAGCGCTTGGCCCAGCCGTTCGTGCCCGTGCCGATGCCCAGGCGCGAGACGGTGATCCCGCTGCTACCAAGCTGTGCGGTCTGTATGGACATCTACGCGCGGCCCCACTTCTCGTAGGCGTCCTCAAAGGACATTCCGGCTGCCATGTCTTCGCGCATCCCTTGCTCGCGCGCCTCGATCTCCTCCGCCTTTTCCAGCACCTCCATCGCGATCTCCTGGGGCACGACGATCACACCGTCAGGCCCGCCGACGATCCAGTCGCCCGGGTGCACCGGGACCTGGCTGGTGAGCGTGCCGGGCATGCCGATGGTGACGTTGACGTCAACGATACCCCAGCGCTTGTTGGACTCGATGGGTGACGTCCCACGCGCACAGACAGTGTAGTTCGGAATGACCTCAAGGCCCAAGAGGTCACGGATGTAGCCATCGATGACGATGCCCTTCGCGCCCTTCTGTTGAAGACTCCAGCTCGTCATCTCACCAAACTTGCCGGTGAAGGGTTCGCCGCCACCGTCCACAACAACCACACAGCCATCGAAGAGCAGGTCGTCGAGGTGTGGGCCCTTCTTCTCGATGCCCTCCGCCTTGGCCTTCTCCGCGTCAGCCTCCTTCTCATCTGGCATGCGGGGATCGCGGCTGCCACGCGCGGTCACGGCGATGCCGGCGAGATGCTGGTGCGGGAACAGGGGGCGGATGCTCAGATCAATGCACTGATTCCCGTAGCCCATAGCGTCCAATGTGTCGTAGAGGTTCGCGATGCGGATCTTGTCCCAGCGGGCCTGCAGTTCGACAATGGAGGGTTGCTTGGTCTCTTCTGACATGTGTGTCTCCTTGGTTATGCTGCGAATTCGGCGTTAGCGCGCTCGAGCAGGGCTTTCATATAGCCGATGGAGTAGGCCGTGCCCACCTTGTGATCGTTGGCCATCAACGGGATATGGTCGGCGATCGCCACACCATCGAACTCGACCTCGCGCAGCGCCCGCATCACCTTATACATGTCCATGTAGCCATTGTCCAGGAAGGTTTCGACGAAATGGGGCAACGGCTGGCTGACATTGCGGAAGTGGATCTTGAAGAGCTTGTTGCGCTCGCCGAAGTACTTGATCGTCTCCAGGACATCCTTGCCCATCCACTCACCGCCTTCAAGCCAACAGCCGACACATAGACAGAGCCCGACATTCGGGCTGTCGGCGATCTCCATCGCCTGTCGGTAGCCCTCAAAGTTGCCGAAGATGCAGCGCGGGATGCCGCCCAGCTCCGGCACGGGTGGATCGTCAGGGTGAATGCCAATCTTGACACCGGCTTCTTCAGCGACCGGGACCACCTGTTTGATGAAGTACTCGTAGTTGTCCCAGATCTCCTGCTCAGAGTACCGCCTGCCGTGGGTCAGTTCACCCTCGTAGAGCTCGCCCACCCAGTGCCCCGTGGGATCCGCCTCCAGATCGAACGCCCGGGCTGAGGCGCCACCCCGTGTGGTCTCCCGTTCGGAGCTCCAGATGCCGTTGGCCATATGGGCATAGGTCGTGTAGGGGATCCCGGCTTTGCCCAGGTTGCGCAGATGCTGCTTGTACTCCTCGATCTTCTCGTCGCGGCCCGGCAACCCTAGCGTGATAGCCGGCACATTGTGGACCGACCAACTGCCGAAGCCGTAGACCTTCAGGCCGGCCTCCGCAAACAGCTCCCGGCGGCTGTTGTAATACTCATAACTGGCGTGCTCGCCGTCCGTCCACAGCACGACATACTCCAGCCCCATCTGCTTGATAAAGGCCAGATCCTCGTCCGTCGGTTCCGGACGCGCCTGCATCGCGATCTTAATGCCGGGTGCGAAATCGGGTGTTTCGATGAACATAGCTGCTCCTTTGCCAGAGATTGGGTGCTCGATACTGGATACTCGATGCTAGATGCTATATATCGATGGCTAAGCGCAATGCTGAACGCGACTCGGTTAGCAATAGGGCTCGCCATGGTGCTCAATGATGCCCTGGAGGAACCGGGTAAGCTTGCGACCGAGGACATCGTATTGCTCAGACAACTGCCCATGGGTCTCAGAGTCCAGCGACGAGGTTTGTTGGAGCATATCAAGATGCACCCGTGTTTCGTCGCAAGAGGCGAGCGCGATTGTGACGAACCAG
The DNA here is from genome assembly GCA_016927095.1 of Anaerolineae bacterium. The sequence continues at coordinate 3,764 of JAFGNI010000189.1, forward strand.
ATGTAGTCCTGTTTGTAGCGGCGACGACCGTATCCTTCTGCGATATTGGCAGGGATCGACTTAGCTGCTCGCCGCAGCTGGCTGCCCACTTCGTACATTTCGTGCTTAGGTAGCCTCTTCGACACCCGATCAATCCTCACTGCGAGCTCAAAAGCCAATTGGTATGCGTCCAAGTCGCGATAACTCATAGCCTATACCCTTTCGCCGGAGCAATCAAGAACCACGCGACCACACTGGATACCCTCACTTGCCAACTGCGCTACCCAGCATCCGTCATCCAGTATCGTATATCCAGCATCCAG